>CAZWZO010000102.1:0-3800 GCA_964638525.1 uncultured Muribaculaceae bacterium
ACAAGAAAAATATTAAATAAAAAAAATCAGTATAACCTTTCCATATATAAAGGAAGCATAAAAGATATGGAAGATTTCTATATTACTATGAAAGAAACAGCAAAAAGAGAAGGAATATTGCAAGCCCCTCTATCTTACTATAAGACTTTTTATTCTATTTTTAATAAGCAAAATCTTAGTGATCTTTATGTCGTGAAAGTAAATATTAAAAACTTGATTTCTACATTTAACAAAAAAATAGAGGAAGTAAAAGGAGAAATCGAACAACTAAATGATGAAAAGTATAAAAACAAGGGAAAAGCTAAAAATAAAATTATGGATTTAACCAACCAGATAAATAAACTAGAAAAAGATTTAGAAGAAATTAAAAAAGTAAAAGAAAAAGAAGTCGTTTTATCTTCTATTATCACCGTTAAATACAAAGATATGGTTTGGACTGTACATGGTGGGAATAATTCTATTCTTATGAATTTAAATGGAAATTACTTGTGCTACTACACCATTATGAAAGATGCTTATGAAGAAGGATATAAATGTATGGACTGTTTTGGTACATGTGGAACTTTTAATCCAGATAAAAAAAATCCTATATATGGTCTTCACTCTTTTAAAAAGAGATTAGGTGGAGAATATATAGAATTCATTGGAGAATTTGATTTAATTACAAATAAATGTATGTACTTTTTGTTTAAAAAACTTATTCCTCTTTATAGAAAAATAATTAGAACAGTAAAAAAGAAAGAACAGAAATAGGAGAAATTTATGAAATTAGTCAATTTAGAAGAAAAAGAATTTAATGATTTTGCCCTTAATCATGAACAATATTCCTTTTATCAAAATACAAAGTGGGGACATTTAAAGGAGTTAAACAACTGGAAAATACATTTAGTCGGATATAAAGATAAAGACAGGATTATCGCAGCGAGTATGCTTTTAGAAAAACAAACTCCTATTAAGAAAAAAATGTTTTATGCTCCTCGTGGTTTTCTAATTGATTATAAGGATACCAAATTACTAGGAGAATTTACAAAATCTATTAAAGACTATGTGAAAAAAAATGGTGGTTTCTTTATCAAGATTGATCCTTATATTTCTTACGTTACAAGAGATATAGATGGAAAAGTAGTAGAAAACAAAGAAAACAATGAAGACGTCTTAAATACTTTAAAATCATTAGGATACAAATATTATGGTAGAAACAAAGATATGAGTAAGGAACTACAGCCAAGGTGGATGTTTGCTCTTGATTTAGATAAAAGTGAAGAGGAGATTTTTAAACATTTTTCTGCCGATACAAAAAGATATATTCACAGATGCGAGAAAAATGGATTAAAAGTTAAAGAAATTACTCACGATAATTTAGAAGAATATAAAAAAATCATGGAACATACGGCCAAAAGACGTGGATTTATCGATAGACCTATGTCCTACTACGAAAATATGGTTAAACTCTTAGATGGAGATATAAAAATTCTTTTATGTTCTTTGAATACAAAGGAATATTTAAAAAAGCTTGCTAAAGAGGAAGAAGAAGTACAAAGAGAATTAAAAGAAGTAGAAGAAGCAATCAAACAAAACAATGGAAAAAAAGCAAAGAGTAGAAAAAAAGAATTAGAAAAAGAAATAGAAATTATTCAAAAGCGCAAGGAAGAAGCACAAGAATTAAAAGAAAAATATGGAGAAGAAATTACAATGTCTGGTTCTATGTTCATTACTAGTGGAACAGAAATTGTTTACTTATTTAGTGGCTCTTATGATTGGTTTATGAAATATAATGCCCAATACTTGATTCAATGGGAAATCATAAAATATGGAATCAAACATAAGTATAAACGTTATAATTTTTATGGCATCTCTGGTAATTTTGATAAAGAAGATCCTATGTATGGAGTCTACCTATTTAAACGAGGGTTTGATGGCTATGTGATTGAGTTATTAGGAGAATTTGATTTGGTTGTAAACCCATTTTACTATCATGTATATAAAATAGCCTTTGCTTGTTATAAAGGTATGAAGCACTTAAAAAATAAATTTTTAAAATAAAAAAAGTTATGCACAAAATTGTGTATAACTTTATTTTTTTCTTTGTAATTTCTTTTTAATATTTTTAACCGTATCTTTGCCAAAAATATCATCAATTAAGTTAAACTTAACAACGCAAACTAAATAAACGAAAACACCTACAATCGCATACATAGCTACAAATACTAAATTCATAAGTCTATGTTCTGAGTAAACTGGTAATACTCTGCTTATTAAGAATAAAACTGCAAGCATAACCATAGCTGATACAAATACTTTACCTGTTCGTTTGTATGTTTCTTTAAAATCCACTTTGTATTTTTTATGTAAAAAGATCAACAATAAAACTAAACCGATGAAAAAGCCACAAATGGTTGTAATAGGCGAACCATAATAAGCTTCTAGTCCCATTTTATTAAATAAATATAACATTGGAATATTAAAAATAAGTTTAAATGATAATCCTGCTAGTAAAGATAAAACAACCATTTTATATTCTTTCAATATTTGAATAATACTTACAGCCATAGTAAAAGTTGTGTTAAATAAAGCTATAAATATAGATACGGCTAGAACACTCGCACAGTAACCATGATTTCCATAAAAAATCATCCAGATTGGTTTTGATAAAAAGCTAATACCAATTGTCGCAGGAATCGTTACAAATAACATCATCTGAAAAGATGTGTTTATTTTTTCTTGTACCCCTTTCCTATCTTTTTTCACTAAAGAAGAAGTTAAACTTGGAATAAGAGAAGTAATGATTCCCGTTGAAATCGCTACAATAATCATGTTAATTTTATTTCCCCAAGTAGAAATAACAGACATAACTCCCTCTGCGACTGTAGCACTGTATCCTAAATGATTTACTAAAGTTTTTACTAAAGTAATCATATCAATTGAATTATATAGAGGTTTTAATATATCAATAACAATAAATGGCATAGCGTATAAGAATAGTTTAAATAAAATATCCTTGTCCTTTATTTTTTCATTATGTAAATTTTCTTTTTCTATAGTTAACGCTTTTTTATTTTTCTTTGTTTTTATTCGAATATAAATATAAGAAACCAAGGCCCCTACTGTTGCTGCAAAGACAGCGATTCCTATCGCAATACGTAAGGGAAGATGAAAAACTCTTACTGCCAAATAACTACCTATTACGATTATAAACACACGTACTACTTGTTCTAATATTTGCGATATAGCGGAAGGAGACATAAATTTATGTCCTTGTAAATACCCCTTATAAATACTTAATACTGGAATGATTAATATAGCTGTTGAAATAACACGAATTACAAATACAATATCTTCAATTGTATTTCCACCGCTTACGTTTCCAATAATTAATTTAGCAAGTACAGGTGCAAAAAGAATCAAAATTAAAAAAGATACAATTGCTAAAGTATTCGCAATCAATTTACCAAGTTTAAAAGCGCGTTCTTTCGCATAATAATTTCCTTCTGTTAAATATTCTGAAACAAGTTTGCTCATAGCAAGAGGAATCCCCGCAGAAGAAATACCTAAAAAGATTTCGTAAACATTATATGCATAAGCATACAACGCTCCACCCTTTGTCCCTACTATAGAGTAAAAAGGAATAACATATACAATTCCTAATATCTTGGTTAAAACAATTCCAAGGGTAGCTATAAAAGCTCCTTGCATGAATGAATTTTTCTTTAATTTCATAGTATCACCACTATCTTATTTTAGCATACTTCTTGATAATAAGACAATTATTTTTCCCTATAACAAATCATAGCGGAAAAGCA
>CAZWZO010000103.1:0-3742 GCA_964638525.1 uncultured Muribaculaceae bacterium
TTCATAAGAAAACCTCTAGAAAAAATCTAGGGGTTTGTCTACACTCTGAAAAAATACTATAAATTTATAGTATTTTTTTTTCGTTTATATTATAATCTAATTATAGGAGGAAGAATATGGATACAGGAACAATAGTTTTAATTGTAATCGCAGTTATTGTTATACTTTTAATATTATGGTACATTGCTACTTACAATAGTTTAATTCGTTTAAGAAACAGAAAGGATGATCAATGGAGTCAAATCGATGTTCAACTAAAAAGAAGAGCAGATTTAATTCCAAACCTAGTAGAAACAGTAAAAGGATATACAAAGCATGAAAAATCTACTTTTGAAGATGTAGTAAAAGCTAGAAACACATTTGTTACAGCTTCTACACCAGAAGAAGAAATGAAAGCAAGTGGAGAAATGACACAAGCTTTAAACAAATTATTCGCACTTAGTGAAGCTTATCCTGATTTGAAAGCGAATGAAAATTTTATTAGTCTACAAAACGATTTAAAAGAAACAGAAGAAAAAATTGCTGTAGCTAGACAATTCTATAATGATACAGTTTTAACTTATAATAATAAGATTCAAGTTGTACCATCTAATATTGTTGCAAATATGGCTGGATTCAAAGCTGCAACTTATTTTAAAGCTACAGAAGAAGAAAAGAAAAACGTAAAAGTTTCATTTTAACAGAAAACTTGCATAAGCAAGTTTTTTTAGAAAGGAGTAGTATGAGAGAATATTTAGAACAACTAGGTATCAATAAAAAAGATATAGAAACACTATGTGAACTTAATCCATACTTAGATGGATACGATGTAAAAGAAGCACAAAAGAATGTTGAATTACTAAAAGAGGCAAAGTGTAGTGATTTATATATAAAAAATATAATTATTAATAATACCTATTTTTTAAGCAATAAAGTAGAACAAACCAAAGAATTAATAGATTACTTAGAAAAAGAATTGGAATTTAAAGATTTAGATTTATTATTTGATTCCAATGCTTATTTATTAACGCTTGAAAAGAAGTATTTAGAAGAGTTTGTTTCCAAGAAGAAGAAGGAAAAGGTTTCATTAGAACAAATTCGTGATTTGATAGAGTTAAATTTATTTATTATGGATAATGAGGAATCGTTATGAAAAAAGTAAAATGTTTTATTTTAATCTTATTATGTAGTTTTTTGTGTATACCTACATTTGTAAGTGCTAAGACAGATGTATTTATCGAAAATTTATATATGGATGTTTCTATAAATGAAGATGGTTCTATTACTGTAAAAGAAATTGATTCTTATAAAGGAAGTTATAATGGTCTTTATGCTTCTTTTGGATATAAGAATCCACAAGCATCTACTTTTCATGGTACCAAAGAAGATTTTTCTGGAAGTGATATTTACAATGGTAGTGCCATTGTAAATTTAAAAGTAGGAGATATAGACAATAGCCATTTATCCTTTGACTCTTTAAATAGTGAAAATATAAACTATTACGAAGAAGTAACTTCTGGAAACATTGGTGACTATGGTGTTTATGAAAAAGAAGACGATACAGAAGCGGTAAAATTAAAAGTATATAACCCTTCTTCTAGAAAAAAAGCTATGTATTATGAGTATACAATTTTAGATATGGTTGTAGAACATAACGATGTTTCTGAATTAGCGTGGACCATTTTTAATGGTGAGAATATGGAAAACTCCATTAGTAATGCTGTAATTAAAATTCGCCTTCCAAAAGAAGATAAGACAATGCGTGCATGGGGACACGGTGTTTTACAAGGCGACTTAACAAGAAACAGTGATCGTGAAGTTACTTTAACAATAAAAGATATGGGGGAGTACAACGATTTAGGTGTACGTGTTTTACTAGACAAGAACACAGTGCATGCGACGAAAAAAAGCAATATAGACGGCTATAAAAATATTATGGAAGTCGAAGATCAACTTGCTAAAGAAGCAAACGCACAAAGAGAAAAGGCAAGAAAAAAAGTCTTCTTTATAAAACTATCCAGTATTTTATGGCTTATCGTTATGCTTTCTTATTTGATTTATGTTTATATAAAATACGATAAAGAATATAAATATAATTTAAATAGTGAATATTATAGAGAACTTCCTGCTACTTATTCTCCTGCAACACTAGAATATTTACTTAAGAAAAATGTTTCGACTTTATCTTTTTCTACGATCTTATTAGATCTAATAAGAAGAAAAAATGTTTCTTTTGAAATAAAGGAAACAGAAAAAAAGAAAAAAGACTATGTATTAACTCTTGTAAATGAAGAAAATATTAGTGAAAATGAAAAAATCCTTTTAAATTTATTATTTGAAATAATTGGTAATAACAAACAAGTATCAATGAAACAAATAAAAAATTATGCTAAGAATGAAAAATCGGCTCAAACTTTTTTAAGCTGTTTCAACATTTGGAAAAACAGAGCAAAAGAGGAAGCCCTTAAAGAGGAGTTTTATGAAAAACATAATAAAGTAAGGGTAGTAGGTATTCTTCTTGCACTTTTAGTAGGAATCATTTGTTATATGGATATAAATGCAGAACTCTTTTATATAGTTACACTTCTTGATTTTCTTCTTGCCATCTTTGCTCTTATTTATTTCCTTGCTTTTAGTAAGAAGACAAAAAAAGGAATCGAACATTATACCAAATGGAAAGCTTTTAAAAAATTTCTAAAAGATTTTGGTAGGTTTCAAGAAAAAGAACTTCCTGAAGTAAAACTATGGGGCCAGTATTTAGTTTATGCTCATATTTTAGGATGTGCCAAGGAACTAGAAAAAGAAATGCAAATTAAACTTAATGCAATGGAAGAAGGGGTTGCTTATGATCCACTATCGGATATTTATAGAATGAACTATATCATGAATAGTAATCTTTCTTCCGTAATTCACAGTAGCGTTATGCAAGTTGTAACCGCTTCTACTGCTGAAATTGCAAAAAGCCACAATTCTTCTTCTGGAGGATTTGGCGGAGGATTCTCTGGAGGAGGAGGTTCCTTTGGAGGCGGAGGCGGAAGAGGTAGCTTCTAAATCCAAGTAAGAAAAGAATTTAAATTGTTAAATTCTTTTTCTTTTGCTATAATAAAACATAGGAGGGTAAAAACCATGAACAATCAAATTAGTATTTTAGATAATTACGGAGAAGATTTTACAAAGAAAGAATATATAACCAATCCAGCAATAGGAAGAGAGGAAGAAATCAAGCAGATGATTTTGGTTTTACTAACACCAGAAAAATCCTGCATTTTAACAGGAAAACCTGGTATTGGTAAAACAGCTATTGTAGAAGGTTTGGCTTATAGAATTGAAAGAAAAGAAGTGCCAGACGTATTAAAAGATTATACGATTATAAAAGTAAATACTTCTGCTCTTTTAGGAACTACACCAACAGGAGAAGCAAAAGTACAACTCTTATTAAATGAAATTAAAGAAAGAGAAAAACTAATTTTATTTATTGATGAAATTCATACTTTAATCGGAGGCAAAGAAGAATCATTGGACTTTGCTAACGTGTTTAAACCTGGATTGGATCGTGGAGATATTAAAGTAATCGGTGCCACCACTTCTGATGAATATGAGAGATTTATTTTAAGAGACAAAGCTTTTGTAAGACGTTTTGTAAAAATAAATGTTGAAGAACCAACTGAAGAACAAACCGTAGAAATATTAATGGGAACTTTACCAAAGATCGAAAAGAAAACAGGAGCAAAATTAAAATATACAAAATACCTACAAGAATTAA
>CAZWZO010000104.1:0-3737 GCA_964638525.1 uncultured Muribaculaceae bacterium
ACTCGAAATCATATAAGCTGTAGCTTCAGACATTACATGGTTTTCATCGCTTTGTTTTTCTAATTCAGTAGGTTTAATGGTTTCATTTGTATCTCTAAATACAATTTTTGAGAATGTATGTGGTTCAAAATAATATCCACCATTTGCAAATGCTGCATAAGCCGCAGCCATTTGAATAGGAGAGGCTCCGTTGAAGGCACCAATTGAATGGGCTTCATGTAGAGTTGCATTTTTTGTTTCGTTCTTACTATTAACACATTTTTTCGTGTTTTTATTGTAACTATATCCTGTTTCACATAATTCTGGTTCTAATCCTAATTTTAATATATAATCAATAACTTTTTGTTTTCCAACGTCTTTTATTACCTGCTGGAAAGCTTTTAAAGCTGGGACGTTTCTTGATGCTGATAGAGCCTTACGAAGAGTAATAGTACCATAGTATCCACCATCCCAGTTGTTCATTGGTGTACCATCTGAATAACTCCATGGTTCATCCGCAAACAATTTGTAAGTTGACCAATTGTCAAACTCAATTCCAGGACTATAATCAAATAATGGTTTTGCTGTAGATCCAGGTTGACGTTTAATTTGAGTAGCATAATTATATTGTAGAGAACCTTGTCTATGACGACCCGCACCAATTGCTAAAACTCTACCATTACTTACATCAAGAACAGCCACTCCACATTGGATAACTTTATTTGGCCAATTATATCCATCTCCATCTAATATATTTTCAACAGCCTTTTGTTTATCTATATCAAGAGAAGAGTAAATAACCATAGGAGTGGAATAAGGGTTAACGTTATATCTCTTTTCAATATCTTCTACAACAGTATCGATATATCCTTGGTATTTAGATTGAGAAGTAGGAGCATTAGAAAGCAAGCTCTTAACTGGAATGGAATTTGCTAACTCTTCTTCTTCCTCTGTGATGTATCCGTGTTTTCTCATTTGGTATAAAACGGTTTTTCTTCTATCTGTTGCATTTTCTGGATAGTTATATGGATCATAAGAAGAAGGAGCTTGGAACATACCTACTAATAAAGAAGCCTCAGCTAAGTTAAGCTCCGATACACTCTTACCAAAATATACTTGACTTGCTTGTTCTACACCATAAGCATTGTTACCTAAATAATGATTGTTTACATAAAATTCAATAATGTCTTCTTTGGAGTATTTCTTTTCTAATTTAAATACAGCTAAGTAGATATCTGTAAATTTACGAATAATTCCTTTTAATCCATGTGCTTCTGTAGAAGTAAAACTATTTTTTATAACTTGCATAGACAAAGTAGAAGCTCCACCAGCATCACGACCTCTAAGTTGACCGATGACTGCTTTTGTAAATCTAGGAACATCTACACCATTGTGTTCAAAAAATCTGGAATCTTCTATAGAAACAAGGGCATCGACAAGAACATCAGGAAGTTCAGAATAATCAACGTTTTCACGCATCTCTGTACCAAGTTTTGCAAACTCTTTTCCATCCTTGTCATATATAATTGTTGATTCTTTTTCATTTAATTTTGTCGTATCAAACTTTGGAGCAGTAGTCATGATATAAATCATAAAACCTCCCACACCAACAAGTCCAACGATTGCAAAGAATAAAAGTAAAATCATAACAGCATAAAGTATGCGTTTACTATGTTTATTCTTTGTATTATCGATGATTGCCTTAAAAAGTAAAATACAACTAAATCCTAAAGCGAGAATTAAAGTAATAAACCAACCCATAAGGACTAAAGATAATATAAGTAAAATTAAGATAATACAACTAAGAATAAGATTATTTTGTCTTTTTACTTTACTCGTATGATTTGTACCTTTCTTTCTATTAGAACTAGAATGAGAAGTGGTAGTTGTATATCTACTACTTCTTGTCTTTTTTTCATTATTTGCCATTTACAGCACACCTCCATATATTTGGTCTACAACCTTTAAATAATCAATTCTAGGTAAATACCCATCTTCAATTAAAAAAGCTTTTTCTTTAAAATAATTAAGAGGAATAGATTTTCTTACATTAGAATCGATAAAAGAAATAAGATCTTCTCCTTTTAACAAAAAAGTTTCATTTTTCTTTATGAATCTAACAATTAAAAAACATACTCCCCCGTGAATAACAATATTTTTAATGTGTTCTATTTGGTGCTTATGAATATTACTTAAGGGAAAAGATGTACTGAGATTTGTTTCTTTAGCCTCAAAGTCAATGTACTTTCCTTTATATAAACCATTATAATCTGTCGTAGAAGGCTTTTCAAAGAAAGCTTCTTTTATAATAGCTTCACATCTAGAGGGATAAGAAACCTTTGTTACTTTAATCGGTGTTGGTTTTTTATAAATAAAGGCAACACTTTTTTCTCTATAATATTCATTTGAAAGATTTAAATCTGCCTCTAAACTCATACCTCGATTCGCATAATTGATGTTGTTTTTCTGTGTATTTGTTTTATGCTTAATTCCATTAGGATAATTCATCAAATCACCTATTTAAAATTATACTATATTATTAAAAAAAATACTATAGATTTTTAATAAATTCACAAGAAAAAGATAAGCTTTTGTCGAAAGTCTTTCAAATTAAAAAACTTTTGTTATTCTAGTAAGAAAGGAGGCACTATGAAAGATATAGATATTATTTTTTGCATGAATAAAATGCTAGGAGAAATTCGTTATATAAAATTAAAAACCAATGTAGAAAGAATGGACAAGGGTAAGTAAGGAAATAAGTCTAAAGACCACCAAGTATTGACAAAACCCTTTTTTTCTTTTAATATAGAATCATAAGGAGTGGTGGTATATGTATCAAGATAAAGTTAATTTAACTCCACAAGATATTTTGGAAAAAGAATTTAAAATTGATACTAGAGGTTATCGCTTAAAAGAAGTGGATCAATTTTTAGATATTGTTATTTCTGATTATGAACAATTTATAAAAATGATTCGTTCTTTAGAAGAGGAAAAAGAGGATTTATTAAATGAAATCATGTCTTTAAAACAAGAACTTCGTAATGTAAAAGCAAGTGTTGGTATGGCAAAAAACAATGCCGATAAAGAAGTAACAAACGTTGACTTGTTAAGAAGATTATCACAACTTGAAAAAGTAGTTTATGGAAAAGATGAATAATACTTTGGCAAACGCTGCACTTTTATAGTGTAGAGGAAAGTCCATGCTCACAAAATCTGAAATGATTTTAGTGTTCGTGCTTAGGGAAAAAATAACCTAAGGTAGAGTAATCTAACGGCATCGAAAAAATCTAAGTTGTAAAATAAGATTTGAATAGATGTAAAGTGCCACAGTGACGATAATTTAGAGAAATCTAAATTTGAAACGAGGTAAACCCCGCGAGTGAGAAACCCAAATTATGGTAGGGGAGTTCCATTTTGAGAATAACAATTAAAATGGGAACCAATTATTGGTAGATAGATGTTTGCCACCTAATATTATTAGGTACAGAACATGGCTTATAAAATATTATTTATTTTTTTTATTGATTAAAAAAGTTTTGCAAAAGAGGTGTTATTCTTGAAAGAGTTAGGAGAATACTTGCAAGAAGAGAGAAAAGCAAACGGTATAAGTGTAGAAGAAGCTGCCGATGACCTAAAAGCAACAAAAGATGAAATAGAAAATATAGAGGCTGGGAACACAAGAGCTTTTAAAGATATTTATGAACTTAGAAGTTTGATGAAAAAATATGCAAAGTACTTGGGATTAAAACCAGATAAGG
>CAZWZO010000105.1:0-3719 GCA_964638525.1 uncultured Muribaculaceae bacterium
TTTTTGCATACTCCTTCGATACATAACTTAATGTAGAGAGCTTTAAAGAATCCGTCCAAGTGGAAAAAGCATGAATTTGTTCTAAGTAATCTTTTCCACAGATACTTGTAGATAACATATCCTCACTATCCCCATTTAAATAATAATAAGCATTTCTACTTGCTAATACAAAAGAATCTATATACATTTTTATATTTTCTTCTGTTGCAAGAAAGTAACCCTTTTTTAGAATTTGATCCAATAAATTTTTTCTTTTCTTTGAGGTTGTTAAAAAATATCCTGGATCAGCATTTATAATTTGTGGTTTTTTTATTGCATCAAGTGTAGTTGTATAAGCAGATAAAAATTGAGAATACGTACAATCTAAAATATACTCTTTCTCATTCATATTTAAAAAAAGAAAGGTATGGAAATTAGAAGGGATTCCAAAGGTTTTTCTGGTATTTAAAACTTTACAACTAATCTGTTTTTTATCTTCCAATAGGGAAGAGGCGTATATAGACGCAAAAACACAACATCCATATGTTTTGAATTTATTTTCATCAAGTACATCGTACTTTGAATTTTTACATAAATATTTTCTGACTTCATAGACAAGATCATCTAAAAATTTTTCATTGCCATCCTCGGTTTTTGTATCTACTTTTCTTAATGTATCTATATGTAGGGGTGTAGGTACAAGGATATAATCTCGTATTAAAGTAGAATAAGTATATAGGGAATCTATACTTAGGTTGCTATTTATATTTTCTAGTGCGGATTTACTACATCCATCATAAAAGTTTGTTAAAGAAAAAGAGAGTTTATTTAAAAGAGCATAATAGTCATCTTTCCTATAATTGCTATAGTATACTTGATCAACAAAATCTTTATAATAAGCAAAATCCATAATAAATGACATAATCTTCCCTCCTTGTTTCTTTTTTTGTGTATTATAGCACAAAACTTTTTATTTGCAACAAAAAAACAGGATAAACCTGTTTAAACTCTTATTAATCCTACAAACATAAATAGAACAAGAATGAGAACAATTGCTGTTCCTATACTCATTCCAATGGAAAAACCATTTGCAAATCCTAAAGCATTATTTTGACTTTTTACTTTTACTTTTGGCTTTGACATTTGCATCTGTTCTTCCTTACTATTTTCTTCTTGCTTACTATTATACGCCTCAGCGTGTCTAGCAATATTTTCTAAGCTTTCTGTTGGTAAATCGAGTACAACAAAACTATCGCCATTGGAAGAACTAGCCATAAATCTACCATTATGAATATCTTCTTCATCGGTTAAAATATCGATTTCTCTTTTTTCTTTAATATGATCATATATAGTTGGTAAAAGCTCATTATCAAATTTATCTGTATCCTTGCTATGATAAGAGGAACTGTTAATCATAATCGTTCTATCTTCTTCTGTATTGGAATTTACTACTACACTCACCCTTACATTTTCATCGGATAAAAATATATCTAATGTCTCTAAAATTCTTTCCTCTGTATTTTTGTCCATCTTTCGCACCACCTATTCTATATACAGAATAACACATATTCTTTGTTTTTGCAAAAAAGTATTGTATCCTAGTTTAATATAAAAGTTCAAATTATCTTATTTTAGGAGTAACTTCTACATAAAAAGGATTTTCTGCTACAAACTCTTTTACATCATCGTATTCTAATAAACTTTTACCCTCTTTCATTGCTCGATTTAAAAATTCGATTTTCATTTCATAATCATTATTATTGTACCATCCCATTGGAAAACTATTCATGGATAATTCTGTATCATCCATATTTGGATTTTTTTTCTTTTGTTGATCCAAATATTCATAGTGTAAATCTAAAAATTTTTCAAATATTTCTTCTTGCATAGTACTATACCTCCCTTATTTAATCCCTCAACAACGATGAAATTGTTAAAACGATTTCTTTTAATAGTTGTTTATCCTCTACTTCGTATAAATGATTCTCTCTAAGTTCCATTATATATATTTCACTAAAATTCTCTTCGTTAGCAAAATAGCAATACTCTTTTTCATAAAGTTCAATTGTATTCATTTTAATTAATTTTTTTCCATCTTCCAAGATATATCTATTCATTCTTTTTCCTACCTATCTAAATTATTTTCTTTTATAAATTTTTCTGCTTGCATTAAACTGTTTGTATAAATTTTTCTTATATCTTCTAAACTAGGAAGGTTCTCTTCACCATATATATAATTGAAATTGGACTTTACTTGCTCATATAAGTTATCTTTGTCTTCACCACATATAAGCGATGCAATTAAATTTATGGTAGTAGAAGCTTGCATCATACGTATTCTTTGCTCTTCCCAACTTAAATTATCTATTTTTTCTTCTTTATCAATTCTATATTCTTTCATAATGGTTTCCTTTCAATAATTACTGAACTATTTTATTCGTACAAACTTGAACATTTTTGATTCAAGCTATATTTTTTTCCTTCTTCTTTCATATAGTGAGAAATATATTCATAAACCATAGGATTATCTTGTGCATAACTAAAATAAAAATTTGTTAAAGCCCTATCCATCATATCTGGAGAAATAGTAACGATTTGTTTTCCTTGAAAATTCGTAAAATCTGCATAAAATCTTAGTGGTTTGTTGCTTTGTAAAGCATTAAAGTAGTAATTTGATTCTCTAAACATATTGTTCCATAAAATCGTTTGATGTTGTTGTGTCATATTTGGATTTTGAGTAATAATCTCTTGATATAAGCATCGTAAATATCCTTGTGTACAAGTAACACCCTGTGTATTATTAGAAAGGCTATTTAAATTGTTAATTAAATAATTGCGTAATCCTTGATTTACTCCAGCCTCTAAGATTTGACTTCTAATCTGATTAAAAGACTGAGCCTTTAATTGATATTTTAAATTATTTGGTAATTCCTGACCGTATCCTAACCAACCATCAATTTTACTTGTTGCGGCTGGTGGCGTATAGAACTTCAATTGTGGATTTTCTTTTTTTATTTCCTGACAAATAGCAATGTAATCTATTATCGTTTCCGCTCCTGAATAAATTACAGCACTTTCCGATCTCGTAGTAGCTGTTGGATTGATAAAGTTTCCAGCCTCATCATACAAGTAAGCGGTCTTAAAATAATACTGCAAATTTCTCTGCTTACACTTTTGTTCAAATAACTCTAAAAATTGATAAGCTGTAGTTGGTTCACAATGAATATAAAGTCGATCACTAACCGTAGTTTTTTTATAATCCGCAGAACGAACATGATGGAAATAATTATTCTGGTTAATAATTTTATAACCGTTCTTTTCACTATATTTATTTATAAATTTTGTATAAGTTTCATAAGAAGGGTAGTTCTTTTGTACGGAGTTAATTGTAGTTATTTTTGTATAGGCACTACCAGGAAGAGACAAATACTGTTTCACAATATTTGGCAAATTGTTTTTGTTAAAAAAGTCATCTACAGAAATAGAAGAAATAATTTTACTGTTTCGTTGTTGTAATTCTGTAGGTGATAATTTTGAATATTGAGATTTGCTTGAAATATTAGTTGAACCAGTATACTCTTTAAACAGTTGATTAAATACTGTTTTATCCATGGAGGCTACAACATCTCTACAGGATCTAGTTATGTACTTAAGATCTCCTGTTTTAATATATGCTGCAAATTGTTTTTCCCATGTTGGATATTTTTTTGACATGTTTTCAACAACATAATTAAATTTTT
>CAZWZO010000106.1:0-3698 GCA_964638525.1 uncultured Muribaculaceae bacterium
CGTACCAGGATACTGCATCGTCGCTTCTATTTTTTCTTTAATATCACGCGCTAATTTATGTGCGGTTAAATCGTCTACTTCCTCTGGTTTTACGATAACGCGAAGTTCTCTACCAGCTTGAACAGCAAATGATTTTTCTACACCATTCATTTCTTTTGCTACGCTTTCTAATTGTTCTAAACGTTTGATATAATTTTCTAAGGAATCATTTCTTGCTCCTGGTCTAGAGGCTGAAAGTGCATCAGCAACAGCAACCAATACTGAAATAACGCTTGTTGCTTCTGTATCTCCATGATGAGAAGCAATCGCATTCACTACCGTTTCATTTTCATGATACTTTTTGACAATATCAACACCAATATCAACATGGCTACCTTCCATTTCATGATCGATGGCTTTTCCTATATCATGAAGTAATCCTGCTCTTTTGGCTAAAGTTACATTTTCGTTTAATTCTGCAGCCATAATTCCCGCTAGGTTGGCTACTTCTATTGAATGTTGCAAAGCATTTTGACCATAGCTTGTTCTAAAATGCAAACGTCCAATCATCTCTACTAATTCTGGATCTACTTTTGTAAGTCCTAGTTCAAATAAAGTATTGTTTCCATACTCCATAATTTTTTCTTTCATTTCGTTTGAAACTTTAGCGTATAATTCTTCAATACGTGTAGGATGAATTCTTCCGTCCTTTATTAAAGTTTCTAAAGTAATACGTGCTATTTCTCTTCTTAATGGATCAAAACTTGAAATAACAATTGTTTCGGGCGTATCGTCAATAATTAAATCCACACCTGTAATCGCTTCAATTGTACGAATGTTTCTTCCTTCTCTACCAATGATTCTACCTTTCATTTCATCATTTGGTAAGTTTACAACCGTAACGGTTTGTTCGTTAGCTAAGTCCGCAGCATACTTTTGCATGCACAATACAAGCATGTCTTTTGCTTTTTTATCTGATTCTAACTTTGCTTCATTCTCACGGTCTTTAATATAGGCTGTTATTTCTCCAGCCATTGTTTCTTCTACTTTTTCCATAACTAGTTTTCTAGCTTTATCTTTACTAAAACCAGAAATCTTTTCAAGTAAATCTAATTGTTGTTGTTTTATTTCTTCCACTTTTACTTTTTCGTTTTGGATTTCTTGTTGTTTCATAGATAGCTTTTCATCTCTTTCATCCAACAAGTTTTCACGTTTTTGATAAGCTTCATCACGCTTATCCATATTGCTTTCTCTTTGCATCAATCTTTGCTCAGATTCTTTAAGCTCATTTTTCTTTTCTTTTATTTCTTTATCTACGTCTAATTTTAATTTATGGGCTTCTTCTTTTGCTTCAAATAGGCTTTGTCTTTTGACTTTTTCAGCTTCTTTTTTTGCCTTTTCTATTATCTGCTCTGCTTTATTTTCCGCATGATTCTGTTTAATCTTATGTACAACTACACTACCAACAGAAACTGTTACAACTCCAACAACGACTAGTAAAATGGAGATTGCTAAATCCATAATATACCTCCATTTCTATATAAAAAATCATAATGATATTAACATATAATCAATACCTAATTCTATTGTAAATTTTAAACCTTTAAAAGTCAATAAAAAATAGCAAGTGATCCTTGCTATTTCTTTAGTGCTATTCCATAGTATTCTCTTACTTTTTCCTCTATTTCATCTCTCAAGGCATGATTGTCTTTCAATAACAATTTGACATTTTCTTTACCTTGTCCAAGTTTTTCACCATTATAGGAAAACCAGGCACCAGACTTATCTATAATATTAGCATTTACACCTAAATCAATTAGTTCTCCTTCTTTGGATACACCTTCTCCATACATAATATCCACAGAAGCGACTTTGAATGGTGGCGCTACCTTGTTTTTTACCACCTTTATATTTGTTTTATTTCCAATAACGGAATCCCCTACTTTAATAGCTTCACTACGACGAACATCTAAACGAATCGTTGAATAGAACTTTAACGCTCTACCACCTGTAGTTGTTTCTGGATTTCCAAACATGACACCTACTTTTTCTCTTAACTGATTAATAAAAATAGCTGTTGTTTTTGTTTTATTAATGGTTCCCGATAATTTTCTTAATGCTTGTGACATTAATCTAGCTTGCAAACCGACGTGAGAATCTCCCATTTCACCATCTATTTCTGCTTGTGGAACCAAAGCAGCTACAGAATCGATTACAATAATATTTACAGCTTCGCTTCTAACTAAAGCTTCGCAAATTTCTAAAGCCTGTTCTCCTGTATCAGGTTGAGATAGTAATAATTCATTAATATCTACTCCCAAATTTTTAGCATAAACAGGATCAAGAGCATGCTCTGCATCAATAAAAGCAGCTCTTCCACCTTGTTTTTGTACTTCTGCAATTGCGTGTAATGCAAAAGTTGTTTTACCACTGGACTCTGGTCCATATATTTCGATAATTCTTCCCTTGGGATAACCACCTACGCCTAAAGCAACATCTAAAGAAATAGAACCACTTGGGGTTACATCAATTTCCATATGTTTGCTCTCTCCTAATTTCATAATGGCACCTTTACCAAATTGTTTTTCTATATCACTTAATACTTGACTTAATTTTGTATCTGTACTTTCTTTTTTTGTTGCCATGTTCATCCTCCTAAATTTATATTACATATTCATTATATCTGCTTTTTTTCTACTTGTCAACGTTTTTATCGAATATTTGTTTGTATATATATTTTCCCATAAAAAAACGAAAATCCCTTAGTGAATTTTCATTTTTACTTTCTTCTTTTTTATATTTTTAATACTTCTGGTTCTTCTTTAAAGAACTTTTTGCACATATTATAATATTCGATCATAGAAATGATTGACATAACACACGCAAAGTACAAACAGAAATCTGATACATAAAGATTCCACATCTCAAATGGTAAATTTGCAAATAAAGTTAATGCAACTCCTACCATTAAAAAGGTTGTTTTTATTTTTCCAGACATAATTGCTGCTACTACTTTTCCTTTTGATGCTGCTTCCATTTTTAAAGCATCTACCACGATATCACGAATGATAACAACAACAGGTATAATTACAGAAATCACATCCTGGGATGCCAAAATAATTAAAATAGAGTCAACTAGAATCTTATCTGCAATCGCATCTAACATTTTTCCGGTATCTGAAACCAAATTTCTTTTTCTTGCTATATTTCCATCTAAGGCATCTGTAATACTTGCTAATATAAATAACACTCCAGCTATAATATATTCAAGTTTTACATATACACCCCCTACTACATATCTAGGAAATTCGATTCCTACTGTATAGAATGGAAACAATAAAATAAAAATTACAAGCAGAGCCATTACAATACGACTTACTGTTAATTTAGTTGGTAAATTCATAAATATCCTCCTTTATACCCATTAATTCACTACTTCTTACTTCTTTGCCACTTCCACCTGGCATATGAATAGCTATATATATCAATATAATTATAAGAAGAAAAAACATTATAGCTAAAACAATAGGTCCATAATCCTTCTTCTGTTTAACCTCGTTGGTATAGGGAGAATGGATTTTATTTTCTCTTTCACTTTGCTCCTTTCTTTTCATAGCCTCCATAATATCATCCAAAGATATTTTTGAAGTGTGTTCAAAAAGAAAGTCGTTAAATTCTTTATTTACTTTATCTGGTTTTAACCCCAAGTACTTTGCATA
>CAZWZO010000107.1:0-3697 GCA_964638525.1 uncultured Muribaculaceae bacterium
CTGGTCTATAATATTCATAAGAAGTAACATCGGATTCCAATAATCCATTTCCATAAATATAAACCATGCTCTCTTTCGCCGGAGTCATTAGGTAATAATAATCACTGAAAGATCCAAACTTAAAGTCAGCAGCATTAAGCATTCCTACATTTGCTTTTACTTCACTATCATACACATCTTTATAACTAGATGTATAACTACCTGTATACCAAGAAGCTTCTTTCATTAAAGACTTATAACTAATATCTTCATAATAATAACTATTTAAATATCCAGCAAGAGAAGTACTATCTTTTGGATCATACTCATTACTCTTTGATGAGAACATTCTTGTTTTTACAGAAGTATTTACTTCACTTAAAGTAAGTCGAAGTCCATCCTTTTCCTCTTTATAGACAACCCATTCATCTTCATCCAATTTAACATACGATCCAAACTGAACTTTATTCTTATCCTTTTCAATTCTATACGGATCTTCTTTTGTACCCTTTCCGCCAACAAGTACATTGGTGCTTTTTAAAGTAACCACTGGTTTTATTTCGTTATAAGAAGTTGGTTTATCTGTAGATAAATTGTATCCAGAAGAATACCAAACCGTACTTGCATCTTTACGATTGTATAACCAAAGAGAATCATTAGAAGAAGTCAAATAACTATCTTCTGAAATACTATTTAAAAAATCACTAATATCCGGTAATTTTACATAGTTCTCTATTGTAGAATCGTTACAGGATAATTTAGATAAATCACTAATTTTATCTGTACATACAATTGCCTTTTCTAATTTAGAAGTATCCAAATATTTTAAAAATTCTTTATTTAAATATTTAGAAACATCTGAAGTATTAAAGTCAGTTGTTTTCTTATCAAAAGCCATAACATTAATAGGATCATCTAATACAATCTCAACGGTATTATCACTTGCAACTTTAACAATACGCCAAGTCAAATTAGAATACCTTAAATAATTATCAACTTTCTCTCCTTTATATAGGTAATTACCCGATTCTTTATATACACCTGCTCCTTCATAAACAATAGAAGCTTTTTTCATAATAGAAGTAGCAAGAGACTCCTGATTTGAACCTTTTGGATTATAAATTTTATAGTAATGAATCGCTCTACTGCCATAGAATACAAAGCATCCCATCATAAATAAGAAACTAATCAAACAAAAAACTGTTTGTCCAAGTCCTTTTTTTAATTTTCTCTTCTTACCTGTACTTCTTTTCATATCTTTCTCTTCTTCTAAATTTTCCTTATCCCCTTTTTTGTTTTCTTTCTTCTTGTTTTTTACTTTCTTTTCCTCCTCTTCTAGCAAACTTTCATATCTAGAAGAACGAGTCAATTTTTTCTTTTCTTCTGGCTTTTTTTGTGGAGAAGGCTTTTTTGGTTCTTCTTCAAAACTAAGCATTTCTATTTCTTCTTTGTCTTTCATATCATCACTCCAACTATAAAAAATTATATCAAACTATTTTGGATTATACAACATTATCTGACAAAATCTCTTTTTGGATTTATCTATTTTTTCTTCTACATTACAGATTATAGCACAAAAAAAGAAGCTTACACTTCTTAAAAATTCTCAATATTAATTTTTACTTTTTTGTTATCTTTTAAATAACTACTTGCTTGAACCAAAGTACGTATAGAGTTGGCAATTTTACCACCTTTACCAATTACTCTACCCATATCTTCTTCATCAATCATAACTTGAATTAAAATCGTATTTTCTTCATCCGTTTCAAATTCTTTTACAGACACAGAATCCTTATTGCTAACTAAAGCCATAACGATTTCTTTTGTTAATTCTACTAAATCCATACTTATTCACCTTTTTTAGTTTTTGATTCTGCAAATTTAGCCATAACTCCAGCTTTAGAAAGTAAACTTCTAACTGTATCAGAAGGGATTGCTCCATTGTTTAACCACTTTAAAGCTACTTCTTCATTGATTTTTACTTCTGCTGGGTTTGTTAGTGGATTATAAGTTCCAACTAATTCTAAATATTGTCCATCTCTTTTTACACGAGAATCACTTGCTACAATACGATACATAGGTCTCTTTTTTGCACCCATTCTTGTTAATCTTAATTTAACTGCCATTTTCTTTTCCTCCATTTCTAAATACATTTAGTATTATAACGAACTTTGAAATATCTGTCAACCTTTTTTTGTTAACACTTTTATTTTGTTATAAAAAAGACACTCTATAAGTGCCATTTTTTATTGTTCCTTATTTTCCTCTAAAGTTTCTTCTTTGACTTCTTCTTCAATTTCTCTACCTGCTTCTTCTATTTCGTCTTCATCTAATATATCATCCCATTCGTCTTCATCTTCATCAATGCTAATTCTAACCTTTGTATCCCCTATTAGTTCAATTCCAAGTTCTTTTTCAATTGTATAATGAATTACACCGTCTATTATATCCACTTTCGTACAAGATGGTTGGGAAAGGGATCTAATAATAACATCTTCATTGGTTACTTCTCCTGTTTCTTTTTTACGTACATTTACCGTTTCTAAATAATTATTGGTTTGTTTTACCACTTCTGTTTTGCTATCGTTATCATAGGAATACCAAATGTTTACATCATAACTACCTTCTATTTGAATCTTATCTTTATTTTTAACCCCACTGAAATTATGATTGATTACCCAACATCCTAAAACTGTTGTTGGTTTATTGGATGTTGTTAAGGTATGTTTCGTTGTAAAAACTTTTCTTCCTTTTCCTAAAACTGCTTTTGTAACAATTTCTTTAAAACTAGACATAATTATTCCTCCTCAATCTAATCTATGCTTCGTTTTAAAAAAGTTTCTAACAAATTAAAAAAGTCTTTTTAAAAGACCTTTGTTTATTATATCAAAACTATAAGGTGTATTTTGTTTCCCCACCGATTCATTTTGTGGAAGTATATTACTCAAATTAATTTCATTTTGTTCGTTTTCAATTCTTACATCTAATTTTCCTGCACTCACTACATTTTCTTTTTCTCCTGTTGTTGAGGTACGAAATACAGCATAACTCATACCCAATACCAAAGCAAGTCCAATTATTATCCCTATTATTTTTGCAATCTTTTTACCTTTGCATCCATTCTTAACACCTACTTGCCTATCCTCTTATTTCTATTTTAAGTATATAGTAATACCCAAGCTGAGTCAACATTAATTATTCTACCTTTTTCTTAGTTTCGTATAAGTAATAATTCGCACCTTTCTTTTTGAAAACGTGTTCATAAGTTGGTATAGATTGATATTCTTTTAAATACTCTTCCATTTGCATACTTTTCTTTTCTTTTTCCGATATAGTTGTAATTTTATTTAACTTTTTTACATCTCCATATAAATCATATTTATCATTGTTTTTTACAAAATAAATGTATTTTTCATAAATATGAATGCTTCCCTCTTCATCCTTCGTTGCCGAGTCTATATATTTTAGTTCATCTAAGCTTTCTCTTTTTACCTCTTTCTTTTCACAAGTATATTTATTTTGATTATAAGTACAAGAGATGCCTGTGATACTTTTATCTAGTAATGGTGAAGAAACAGAAGCTGTGAAAGATTCATCTTTAATTGGAATATCCCCATATAAAACATTTACTTTCGCATGTAAAGAAGTTTTAGCTAAAATGTATTTTCCGTTTTCTTTCGCATCCGCCTCTGAAATCAAAGCAAAAGCTTTTCCCTTT
>CAZWZO010000108.1:0-3680 GCA_964638525.1 uncultured Muribaculaceae bacterium
TTGTAAATGAATTTTGAACTAATTATAAGTAGTATTTTAATTTTCTTTTTTGAACTTTCAACTACTTTTCCGATTTCAATGCCAATATGATTTGGGCTTTTAATATTCATAAGTTCTTGGTTAGTCGCATGACTTAAAAAGCCTTTTGTAAATTCTCTATTAAAGATTGTTTTTAGTTTTTCTATTTCTTCGAAATCAATATGCAACTCTTCTCCTCTTTCATATTGATCTATTAAATTTCTATAAATATGGGTTACTACCCTTACATACATAGGAGACTTCATTCTACCTTCTATTTTTAAACTTTTTATATCGCTACTTAATATTTCTTTGAAGTTTTCTACACTCATAAGTTCTTTGGTGCTAAGCAAATATTTTCCATCTGTTTTTATTTCTTTTTCTTCTTCTAATAAAGTGTATGGTAATCTACAACTTCCTGCACATTCTCCACGATTCCCACTTCTTCCTCCTACTAAAGAGGAAAACAAACAGCAACCAGAGTAAGAAATACAAAGTGCTCCATGAATAAATACTTCTTTTTCCAAAGGTGTTTTTATTTCTTTAATTTCATCTAAACTTAATTCTCTTGCAAGTACAACTCGACTTACTCCTAATTCTTCTAAATAATTTACAGTTTCTTGATTACAAGTATGCATTTGTGTTGAAGCATGAATTTCAAAATCTGGATAAAGTTTACGAACACAACTTATCATTCCAAGATCTTGCATAATTAAGGCATCTACCCCTATTTCATACAAATACTTGATGTATTCTAAAAAATCTTCTACTTCCTTTTCATAAATCATCGTGTTTACCGTTACATATATTTTTACCCCATATAAATGGCAGAAAGAAACGGCTTCTTTTAACTCTTCTTCACTAAAGTTTTCACTATAATGTCGAGCTGAAAATTTATGGCCTCCTAGATAGACAGCATCGGCTCCACCATGAATCGCTTGATATAACATTTCCTTATTTCCTACTGGAATTAATAATTCTTTTTGCATCGTATCACTCCAAAATCATATTTATTATATCATTGAAACAAAAAAAAGAACAGATTATACTGTTCCTTGTTTTGGTTTTAATCCAAAGTATGCTCCCACTACACCAATTACTACTATAATAGGTATAACGAATAGAACTGGGAAATCTTTTTTCTCTTTTTCGATATTTAATTTATATTCTTGTGTCGTACCATCGTTGCTTGTAACTTTAATTGTTACAACACTACCATTTTTTAAATTTTCATTTCCTAGTATTTGTACTTTTGCAGATGAGTCCACTGTATCTACATCTAAATTTAATGCTGTAGTTTTAGAATTTATAAATACGTTATACTCATAAACATCTTTTTTAAAATCAATATTGTGATCTTTAACTGTTAAACTTTCGATTTGTGCATTTCCCTTACGCATTATAACTAACTCATAAGAGTACTTACTTCCATCTTCTGCCTTTACATTGATTTTATAAGTATTTCTTCCTACTGACAAACGCTCTGGACCATCTATGGTATAGGAATCTTTTTCATTCGTTAATACAACATCAATTTGAGCTTCCTCCATATTATAAGCTACGGTGTACGTATAATTTTCTTCAGTTAAGTAAAGAGTGTCTCCATTTATTTTTACTTTTTCAATAACAAGACTCTTAGATTCATCTTGATCTGTTTTCGTTTCTTCTTGCTTTGAGTCGTCTTTATTAGATTCATCCTCTTTAGTAGAATCATTTTTGTTAGAAGACTCTTCTTTTTTATCGTTTTTGCTACTACTGCTACTATTATTCTTATTTGATGCATTGTTCTTATTATTGTTTGTACTTACAGACTTCTTTTTAAGGCTGTTGTAAGCACGCAATAGATTTTCATACATTTCATCAACACTATCTTGTTTATCAATTGTTTTTCCATATACAATATTTGAAATTGCTGTTTTTACTACTGAATAATTTGAATAATCACTTGTTTTTAATTTGTTGATTTTACTCATTAAGGCATTTATTTTTGAGTAATCCGCGTTTTTATACTCAGCTGTAGTCATCAAGTTTATTAATTTTTTATTTGCATCATCTACATAACTTTGTTCCGTAATATCTTTATTTCTATCTATTTGGTTAATAAAGTTGTTAATAATAGTAAGACCATTTCCTTTATACCAATTTTTCTTATAAGCTTCCGTGCTCTTTAAGTATTGAATTGTAGAATCAATTGATACATAGCTTGCTTTATTTTTAACTAAGACAACTTTATCTAAGGCTTTTTCCTGTTCTTCTACAACAGAAGCTTCATCTGCCTTTTTATTTGTAGTGATATTTAATAAGGTTGTACGTAAGCTTTCAAACGATTCATCGGTATATCGATTTATATATTTGTCTTTTTCTGTTACTTCACCAATCTCATTATAAATTTTTTCTGTATATTTAATAGTAGGATTTTTTAAAGATTTTGCTTTATCTAAGGCTTCCGTGACCTTGGTATATTCTACCTTCTTTTCTTCTATTTCACTAATAAATTTATTTAAATAAGAAAGTACTTTACTATAATCCGCATCATTTTTCTCTAATTTTATTTTTACTAATTCTTGATAATATTTATTTGCAGTTGTTTGATCATCGATCTTAATATCTGGATTAATAGTGGAAATTTCATCCATTAGAGCTTTAAAAGTTGAACTCGTGTATACTTCTTTATTTCTTACTACAGGATTCTTTAAAGCTTTTGCTTTTGCTAAAGCTGATTTAATATCTGTATAAGATACTTCTTCTTTTGTAACTTCTTTTATAAATCTTTCTAATTGTTCTATTACCTCTTTATAATCTGCGCTATTTTTCACTAAAATAATATCGTTTAAAGTTTTTGCGTAAGAAGAAACAACATCTTGCTTATCCATTTTTAGAGTTGTATCCATTTTAGCAAGTTCTGCAGTAAGAGCATTAAAGCTTTCTGTTGTATATAGTTTTGTATTTTCTACATCTGGATTTGTTAATTTTTTTGCTTCCTCTAATGCTGTTTTTACATCACTATATGTATTTGTTGTCTTTTTTACTTCATTTATTTTATTTTGCAAAGCAAGTACAACGTTTGTATAGTCTGCTTCATTTTTTTCAAGAGCATTTATTTTTTCCCTAATGGTTGTAACATAAGCGTCTACTTCACTTTGTTTTGTAATCGTTAAATCATAATTTATACTATCTATTGCCTGCTGCAAAGTATCTAAAGTTTCTGTTTTATAAATATTATATGTTTTATTGTCGACAACAATAGTCTTTTTAATATTGTTTGCTTCTTTTACAATCTTATTCACTTCTGTATAATCTGCTTGCTTTTCTTTAAAAGTATAACTATCACTTTGAATTGATTCTGTTTTTGCATCGATTTGTTCTTGTGTTACATCTCTTTTATTATAAATGGCTACAGCACTATCAACAAGTGCTTGTAATTCATCCGTTTCATAAATATTTTTATCTGTTTTATTAATAAGAGTTTGTACAGCTAAAATTCTTTTTTTCAAGGCTTCTTTATCTGTAATACTAACTTGTAATTTTAAATTTTTCATACCATCAAAATTTACATTTTGATATGTATTATAATCATACCCCGACGAACCAAAGCTACCACTTTTATGGTATACGACATAAATAGGAACGTATACATCTACTAATTCTCCCGTTAAAGTACC
>CAZWZO010000109.1:0-3675 GCA_964638525.1 uncultured Muribaculaceae bacterium
TTTCCTCATCCGTAATAAACGAACCTTGGATACGGGTCGGAGAATTGCTACCAATTGGTAAATACAACATATCTCCTTTTCCAAGTAATTTCTCTGCTCCCACCATGTCTAGTATTGTTCTTGAATCAATTCCAGATCCTACAGTAAATGCAATACGAGATGGAATGTTTGCCTTAATTAAACCTGTAATGACTTCTGTAGATGGCCTTTGTGTTGCGACAATTAAATGAATTCCTGCAGCACGTGCTTTTTGTGTAATACGAAGGATAGAATCCTCTACTTCTTTTGCAGCTACCATCATTAAGTCCGAAAGTTCATCGATAATAATAACGATATAAGGCATTTTTTTCTTTGGATCTTCTTTATGCTTTTCATTGTATTTTTCAACATAAGCGTTATAAGTTTCAATACTTTTCGTTTTTGTTTCACTAAAAGTTGAATATCTATTTTCCATTTCATTTACCATTTTTGCTAAAGCAGCACTGGCTTTTTTTGGATCCGTTACAACAGGACACAACAAATGTGGAATACCATTGTATACTGATAGTTCTACTACCTTTGGATCCACCATAACAAGTTTCACCTCATCAGGACGAGCACGCATTAAAATGGAACAGATAATTCCATTTACGCAAACAGATTTACCAGAACCTGTTGTACCTGCAATTAACATATGAGGCATTTTATTGATTTCACAAACACCAATATCTCCCATGATACTCTTTCCTAAAGGTACCATTAGTTTTTTATCCATTTGACTCGTCATCAACTTACTACTTATAATTTCATAAAAACTAACTGGAGTAGCCACTTCGTTGGCAAATTCAATTCCTACTGTATTCTTACCTGGGATCGGTGCTTCAATACGTACATCTTTTTTAGCAAGAGCTAGAGCAATTTCACGGTTGATACTTGTTATTTTGTTTACCCTTGTACCACTAGCAATCTCTAATTCATATTGTGCAACAGTAGGTCCAATATGTACCTCTACTACTTTTCCAATAATTTTAAAATCTTTTAATACTTTTTCTAATATTTCTATATTCTTTTCAATTGTCGCACTGTCGGTTCCTTTGGCTTTTTTCTTTGGAGGATTTAATAAAGTAATAGGTGGAAGTTCATAAGTATGGTTTTGAACTACGTTATTCTCCTTATTAAAAGTTTCTGCTTTTTTATTTTCATCCACTAAAACACGATTTACCTCTTCTGCAGAAGAAATAATAACTTTTGTTTTTGGTTCTTTCTTTTCCTCTTCTTCTATTTCTTCTTCCTCCCCCTCTTCTTCTTCATTGCTATCATGAATTCGAGTAGGAAGATGAATATTTTTGGCTTTATCTGCCATATTCTTTATAATATCTAAAATAGAGAAACCTGTAAACATACATAAACCTAAAACAATAAAAACAATAGAAACGATTTTTGTTCCCTGGAGTGCAAATAATAAATTAAATAGCACGGCAAAAAGGCAACCAATTAGTCCACCACCTGTAATGTTTACAAGACCAGAAGACATAATATTATTAAAACAAGCCAGTAAATCATCCATAGTCTTAGAAAGAATCAAAGATGCATTTTGATTGTAATTTGTAACATATTTAAAATGACACAAAATAAGCACACCAATTGCTGCAATATAAAGTCCTATTAATTTCTTATTAAAATATTTAGGATGTTCTCTTTTAATGATGATATAACCACCTAGTATTAATAAAATAATTAGTAATATATTGTACCCTACTCCTGTTAGAAACACAGAAAAAGCACTAACTAATTTTCCTACTAAACCATATCTTCCTATTCCTAAAATTGAAATAAGTACAAGAACAATTCCTATTAGTTCTACATAATTTGCACTATTTTCTTTACTTGCTTTTTTTCTTTTTTTCTTTGCCATGAATGACACCTCTCTACTCTCAAATTATAACATAAATTATTCCTAAACAAAATACTTTACATTTTTATTTACAAAAAAAGACAACCTTTACGTATTAGGTTGTCATAATTAACTTCTTAAATAATTGACTTTGGCATTACAGTTAGATTTCCAGTTTGCATTCCAATTTGCATCTACATATGCTTTCGTATTATCAATATTTATTGCTGTTAGATTGCTACAGCCATAAAAAGCACAGTTTCCTATACTTGTTACACTATCTGGTATCGTTATTGAGGTTAGATTTTCGCAATTACTAAAAGCATAACTCTCTATATTTGTTACACTAGCTGATATCGTTATTGTTGTTAGATTGCTGCAGTTAGAAAAAGCACTACTCTCTATATTTGTTACACTATCTGGTATCGTTATTGTTGTTAGATTACTACAGGAAGAAAAAGCACTACTTCCTATACTTGTTACACTGTTTGGTATTGTTACTTGTTTCTTGCCTTCTGGTACCCTTACTAGTGTTGTTTTATTTTTATTGTATAAAACACCATCCTCTGATGCATAGTTCTTATTATTACTATCCACTTTAATTTCTATTAAAGAAGTACAATGATTAAATAATGAGTGAGAAATATTTGTTACGCTATCTGGTATGGTTATCGAGGTTAGATTGCTACAGCCATAAAAAGCATAATTTCCTATACTTGTTACACTATTTGGTATCGTTATTGAGGTTAGATTTTCACAGTTTTCAAAAGTCCAATCTTCTATACTTGTTACACTATCTGGTATCGTTATTGAGGTTAAATTGCTACAGTGTCGAAAAGCACTTATTCCAATACTTGTTACACTATTTGGTATCGTTATTGAGGTTAGATTTTCACAGTATCCAAAAACACAATCTCCTATATTTATTACACTGTCTGGTATCGTTATTGAGGTTAGATTTTCACAATGATAGAAAGTACTGTTTTTTATGCTTGTTACATTGTTTGATAGCGTTACTGATGTTAGATTGAAACAGTTTTCAAAAGCACTTATTCCAATACTTGTTACACTATCTGGTATCGTTATTGAGGTTAGATTGCTACAGCAATAAAAAGCATTATCATCTATTGTTTTTACACTGTTTGGAATTTTAAACTCTTCCATATTTTCATTTCCTTGAAACAAACCGCTTGGAATGTTTGTTATTCCATCTTCTATAATTATTTTACTTGGACTATATCCCTCTAAAGAATAATTCTTATTGTAACTATCTTCAAACTTAGTAAAGAATTCTTCTCCTGCTTCTGTACCATTTCCTTCTTCATCCATCCATCCTAGTTCCTGTAGATAAGCAAGTAAACTTTCCATATCTGTAACTTTATCAGAATCTTTATTCATCTCTTGTAGTACTTCTTTCGCACAAACATAAGTTACTTGATTGTTAAATTGATCATTAAACTCTGATTCTTGAGAATCGATATAGTTTTGTAAATCATCTAGTGTATTTATGTTGCTTACATCTACTCCCATACTTTTTAGAACTTTCTTATAATTAGGTAATACCTCTTCGTTTGTAAATTTTAAGGAATCAGATAATCCACTTCTAATGTTTCCCTCTCCTTTTATTACAACCGTGTCGTTTCCATACATATAGGCTATAACAGAACCATCGTTATTTTCGGATACATCTACTTGTTTTACTAGTTTATTTTCTTTATAAATTTGTTCTGCATCCACTCTTATATTCGCTTTGAATACTTTATTTGCTGCTTCTTCTGTTGTGGCATCATAATCAATCCATA
>CAZWZO010000110.1:0-3530 GCA_964638525.1 uncultured Muribaculaceae bacterium
TGGATTTTTCTATGAGGCTTTCCATATGCTCTTTAGAAAGTTTTCCTGAATCTAAATTGTAATTATGCATCAATTCTCCTAAAAGAATAACATTTAAATATGATTCATCTATTTTCATGGGGGGTTCTCCTTTTTGCTCCTTATTATATCATGCTTTTTCTTTTTTTCAATATTAATGAAAATTTTGTGTTTTTTCTTGGGCATTCTTGATTTCTTTTTTTATTCGTACTATACTTATTTCAGGAGGTTTATTTATGACAAAAGAAGAAATGACAAAGAAAATATTAATTTCGGTACGTGTTTTAATTGTTTTTGCAATTATTAATACCATTTTATTACTTATAGCTGTAGGGGAACCAGCTAGTAAATCAAGTAGTAGTGCAACCGATACAACATCTACAAGTACAAGTTCAGAGGAGAATACAGAGTATGATGTATCTATGTTTGATGCTATATCGGGTAGTGATTTTATTAAGTTATTTAAAGATAAGAAGAGTGGAGTAAATGTTATTTACTTAGGTAGATCTACTTGTCATTATTGTGTACAATTCTTACCAACACTTCAAAAAGCACAAAAAGAATTAGGATACACAACAAAATATTTAGATATTACAACGGTTAGTGACAGTGATGCTTCTACTATTTCAGGATTAAATGATTTCTTAACAGAAAACTATGGATCTACACCACTTGTTATCGTTACAAAGAATGGTAAATTTGTAAATGGATGGGTAGGATATGGAGAATACGATGATTTCGTTTCTTTCTTAAACAAAGCAGGTATAAAGTAGAAAGGATAAAACATGAATAAAAAGAATACAGAATTAAAATCAACATTACAATTTACAGTTTGTTTTTCAGTTGTACTTATTTTAGGAATGCTTTCCAATTTGATATTTAATAATGATACTTATTCAATATCATCAATTATAAGTTATTTATTAAAGGTCATTCCACTTATTTTAACCTGTATGCTGGTTGATGATTTATATCGCTTTTCTACGTCTAGAAAAGATAAATTATTAATTGAAGGATTTTTAATTGTTTTGAGTAGTGTATTTAGTATTTCTTATGATTTTAATTTAACAAGTACTATTTTATTCTTAATGATTATTAGTTATAACTTTTTACTTATTACAAGTTTGTTTATAAAAAAAAGATAATTTTTATCTTTTTTTCTTTTGTGTTATAATCTTGGTAAGTAGGTGGAAGTATGGAAAAAAAAGTAGCACTTGTAACAGGGGGTTCTAGTGATATTGCAAAAGCAATTATAAAGGATTTAGTAAAGAAGAATTACTATGTATATACTACGTATAATCAAACAAAAATAAATTATACTGATTCAAATGTAGTTTCTTTGCCTTGCGATTTGCAAAAAGAAGAAGATATTCTGATGCTTTGTTCTGTATTACAAAAGAAATGTAAAACCATTGATTTACTTATTTGTTGTGCTGCTTTGTGTCAAGATAATACAATAGAAGAAAAAACAAAAGACGAATTTATTCGTGTTTTAGATGTGAATGTTGTATCTGTTTTTCTTTTAGTAAAACATTTAAAGAATGAATTAGTAAATAGTGGAGGAGTTGTTCTTTTTATCTCTTCAACAGATGGTATAGATACATACAATGAATACAATATCGATTATTCGGTATCGAAAGCGGCACTTATTCATTTAAATAAAACATTGGCTTATGCTATAAAAGATATAAAATTTTATTGCTTATCTTTAAACTTTGTAGATACAAAATCCATTCGAGAGATGAATCCTATTTTCTTAGAAGAGGAATTAAAAAGAGTAGGACAAAAGAAATTGTTAAAACCAAGTGAGGTTTCAAAAAAAGTATTTGATATTTTAGAAAAACAAGAGGAAAGCGGTAAAAATTATATATTGAGATAGGAGTAGAATATGTATAGAGAATATGGAATCAAAAAAGAAGTTTATGATCTTGTCAATAAACAGGAAGAAGAATTAAAAGAAATTTATCAAGAATATGAAGAAATTTGTAATTATAATAGTTTGAAGGTATTAAGTGCTTTTCATAATAATAGAGTAAACGAAGCACATTTTAATGAAACAACTGGATATGGGTATAATGATATTGGAAGAGATAAGATAGAGGATGTATACAAGGAAATCTTTAAAAGTGAGGATGCTTTGGTTCGTGGACAATTTATATCTGGATCTCACGCATTAAGTGTTGTTTTATTTGCACTTTTAAGACCCAATGATCTATTACTTAGTATATCAGGAACGCCTTATGATACTCTTCATGAGGTGATTGGTATCAAGGACAATCCTTCTAGTTTGAAATCCTTTGGCATTTCTTATGATGAAATTGATTTAAAAGAAAATGATTTTGACTACGAAGGGATTGAAAAATATTTAAAAGAAAAGAAAGTAAAGGTAATTGAGATACAAAGATCAAAGGGATATTCTACTAGAAAAAGTATTTCAATTGACAAGGTGGAAAAAGTCATCGCTTGTATTAAAAAGATTGATCCTGCTGTTATTGTAATGGTAGATAACTGTTATTGTGAATTTGTAGATAAAAAGGAACCTATAGAAGTAGGAGCAGATATTGTTGTAGGTTCGTTGATTAAAAATATGGGTGGAGGTATTGCGCCAAATGGTGCCTATGTTGTTGGTAGGAAAGATTTAATCTCTTTATGTGCTGAAAGGTTAACTTTGCCAGGTGAGGGAAGAGAAGTTGGTCCAACTCTTGGAATCAATAAAAGCATTCTACAAGGGTTGTTTCTTGCGCCTTCTGTTGTTCTTAGTAGTTTAAAGACTGCTATATTAACAAGCAAGGTTTTAGAAAGCCTTGGTTATGAAGTAGAACCAAAATATAAAGAAAAAAGGGTAGATATTGTTCAGAATATTATTTTTCATAATAAAGAAAAATTAATTAAGTACACACAAGGAATTCAAAGTGCTTCTCCTATTGATTCTTCTGCTCTTCCTCTTCCTTGGGATATGCCTGGATATGAAGATCAAGTTATCATGGCCAGTGGTTCTTTTACACAAGGTTCTTCCATTGAACTATCTTGTGATGGACCAATAAGAGACCCTTATATTGCTTACCAACAAGGCTCTCTTACTTATGATTATGGAAAAATTGCCGTCATGAAAGCTGTAGGTATGTTGGAGGAAAACTTTGAAGATTAATAATAAAGAATATAGTGTAGATGAATTAGTAGCAAAAGAACATTTTTCATTTTTAAATCGTACAAAGGGTGGTTTATTACTCAACGATTATGAGAAAGAAATACTAAAGAGATACGATATCAATTATGATCAATATACAAAATTAAGTGATTTGGTATTTGACATTGAAACCATTATTAATGAAAGCTATGATTATGAGATTGATGATTTAATTGATGTTTCCTCTTTACTTGCAGAAAGATGCTATTACGAGGAAGTGCACAAATAGAGTGGTATTCACTCTTTTTTCTTGAAAAAATAAAAAAAATGTTGTATACTATTTTCTTCTGTTTGGAGGGGTATTATGAATAATGATGTAGTAAAA
>CAZWZO010000111.1:0-3498 GCA_964638525.1 uncultured Muribaculaceae bacterium
TCCTCCACCATTACCATTTGTTTTTGTACTAGCTTGCTTTACTAAATAACCAGCAGGAAGTGCACAAGAACTTCTACAAATGTAATTTACATTTTCACCTTTTACATTAGCAAGGAATACAAGAGCATTTTGCATAGAGTTCATTAAAGCATCCACCACATCTTTTAATACACTACTATCATAGTTGTTTGTACGCATAATGATTGTCTCTATTCCATTTATCGTTTCTTTCTTCTCTTCAAACATAGATAAATCACTCAAAGCTTTTTGTTGCTTTTTTGTTTGGTATTCTTTTTCTAATTTTTTAAGCTCAGAAGAAACATATTCATATTCATTACGATTAAAAATTATATCTTTATAACTCATAGGTGCGGAATTATCAATATCTACATCAAAGGATAAAGAAATACCATCTTTTTTAGCAAAGGCAAGAATATTTTTTGCTTTCATCAAGCACTTAATCATACCATCGTTATATTTCTTTATAGCAAGAAGCATAGCATCTTCAATTTTATCTCCAGTAACAGCTTCAATTCTAAATACATTGGCTCCTTTATTCTCTAAAGATAAAATAGCAAATCTTTTAATGTCTTTTGTATTCTTTGTATGAGTACCTCCACAAAATTCAACAGAATTTCCAATTGTAACTACACGTACCTTATCTTTATATTTATCACTGAATAAAGCCATAGCTCCAAGTTTCTTTGCTTCTTCTAAAGGAAGCTCTTCTGTTACAGGAGTAATCGCTTCGTTAATAATTTCATTTACTTTATTTTCTACTTTTAAAATGGTATCTTCACTAATTTTAGAAGCATAAGTAAAATCAAAACGTAAGAAATCTTCTGTAACCTTACTACCAGCCTGATGTACTTTTGAACCAAGAATTTCTTGTAAAACTCTTTGTAGAATATGGACACTACTATGATTGTTTTCAATTAGAATTCTTCTTTGCCTGTCTACTTGCATATCGCAATCTTCATTTAAAGTAATAACACCTGATAAGACTTTTACTTTATGTAAATGCTGTCCGTTTGGTCCTTTTATTACATCTAAAACACGAGCTTTAAAGTTCTTGCCAATAATCATACCCGTATCACTGATCTGACCACCTGCTTCTGCATAAAAACAAGTTTTCTTGCAAATAACGTATCCTTCCTTAGTGATTTCTTTTACAAAGGTAGTACCATCAAACAAACCAATTACATTGCTTTTTATTTCATAAACATCATATACAAACGTACTTTCTTTGGTAAAGTTTAATAACTCCTCATTTTGAGAATGCATCATAGAATCTGTTTTTCTATTGTTCTTAGCAAGATTTCTTTGCTCTTCCATATATTTGTCAAACTCTTTTTTGTCTACAGAATATCCATTTTCCTCTAGCGTTTCTAAAGTAAGTTCAAATGGAAATCCATATGTATCATATAATTTAAATGCATCATAGCCACTAATAGTCTTATCTGTAGAATTTTCCATAAATTCTTGTAATTTCTTTTCTCCAGCATCTAAAGTTTTTCTAAATAGTTCTTCTTCTTGTAAGATTAAAGCTTGAATATCAGCCTTATTCTCTAGAATCTCTGGATAAGCTTTCCCCATAACTTCGCATACCGAAGAAACAAGTTTATACATAAAGTTTTCTTTTATACCAAGTTTTTTACCAAAACGTACACTTCTACGTAGTAATCTACGAAGAACATAACCACGTCCTACATTTTCAAACATAGCCCCATCACTAAGTGCAAAAGTAAGAGCACGAATATGATCAGCAATTACCTTAAAAGCACGATCGCCATTATATAAAACACCTGATATTTCCTCTATTTGCTTAATAATTGGTGTAAATAAATCCGTATCAAAATTACTATCTACATCTTGGAAAATACAGCACCATCTTTCCAGTCCTGCTCCTGTATCTATATTTTTACTAGGAAGTTCTTTGTAATCCTCTCTTTTTTCGCCGGGCTTGGAATTGTATTGTGAGAAGACATTGTTCCAAATTTCCATGTATCTCTCGTTATCTTCTCCAGCCATAAATTTTTCTAAAGCATCATGATTTGGATCGTATTTTTCTCCACGGTCATAAAAAATTTCTGAATCTGGACCACATGGTCCTTCTCCTATTTCCCAGAAGTTATCTTCAAGTTTAGCAATATGTGTAGGATCAATGCCTAAAGACACCCACAAATCATAGGATTTCTTATCTGTAGGATAAACCGTAACATATAGTTTTTCCTTTGGAATAGCAAAATACTCTTCACTAGTTAAAAGTTCATACGCAAAAGGAATAGCCTCATCACGGAAATAATCTCCAACTGAAAAATTTCCCATCATTTCAAAGAAGGTTTGATGTCTCTTTGTAACACCAACATTTTCAATATCATTGGTACGAATACATTTTTGGATACTTGTTAATCTTCTACATTCTGGTACTTCTGAGCCATCAAAATATTTCTTTAAAGGTGTAACTCCTGCATTAATCCATAATAAGCTATCATCGTTTATAGGTACAAGTGGAGCACTTTTTACAATCAAGTGCCCCTTGCTTTCAAAATATTTTAACCAAGTTTCTCTTATTTCATTACTTGTCATTTTTCTCATGTTTATCAACCTCTTTTACAAATTGTGCTACTTTTTTATCTAAATCCTCTAGTGTCCCATCGTTTACGATTTCATAATCATAGTGACTGTATCCATCGATTAACGTTTCCGTTACATGTTCTTTTTGTTTTTTTGTTAAATGAGAAACGTATCCAGGTCTAGTTACATGTACAGAAACAGCCTCTTTAAATCTTTTCTTTATACTATCAAATTCGATAGGAAGACGTACATCACTGATTGTAATAACGTCAAAATATCTAGAATATACATCAATATCTTGTAAGATACGATTGATAAAGAAATACTCATCGATTTGTTTACGAATCACTTCTGTTCCTAGTTCTTGTAATAATTCTCTAGGTTTTGTATCGTTATCTCCATCCCATTTTGCTATTTGTTTTGCGTACATTTTTATGTAATAAGCAATCTGAATGTTTACAACATCAAGTCCTCTTTCCCTATAAATAGTATCAATTACTTCTGCGGTAGTATCCTTACCACTGTTGGCTTTTCCACCAATTAAAATTAATTTCATAACTCCTCCTAAAAAATAAGATAAAAGACCCAACACATAGGAGCGTATAACATACACGGTACCATCCTACTTGTTAGGCCTTAATTGTTTTAACGAACTTTGCCGATTTGCTCAAAGGGTAGCCTTCATAAAGATAAAGATTAGTTTCCATCCACCACTAATTTTCTATAACAATATACTTTATTACTCGTCCTTTTCAACACAAATAAATATTACATATTTATCATAGCAAAAATAAAAGAAATTTACAATACAAATTAATAAAAAAAGGTAATCCTAAGATTACCCATTTATTTGACTCATAACTTCTTCTGCGAAGTTTTCCTCTCTTTTTTCGATTCCTTCTCCTACTTCATAACGAACGT
>CAZWZO010000112.1:0-3460 GCA_964638525.1 uncultured Muribaculaceae bacterium
GATTTACGTAAAGTAAAAAATACGTAAATCTTTTTTTATGAAAATCTTGACACGGGGGGGTAGATGATAAGATAAACTCGAAGATAGGAGAGAGTAAAATGAAAAAAGTAGTAGCAGTAGTATTAATGATGATTTTATTGTTACCTTGTATGGTACAGGCAGAGAGTTTAGAAATTGATAATACGGAGATCAAGAGAATTATAGAACTTTATGAATTAGAGTCTACATTGAATCCAGGACTTGGCGTTGTGCTTATGCAAGAGGGAAAAACAAAACAATTTAATATTAACAGCATCTCAAATGAGATGGTAGGAAGGTATATTTATTTAAAGGCAGATACGGATAAAGTAAAACATGATCAAAAATGCCCGTTTGATTCGAATAACGATTGTTCTATCATGACGAAACAAACTTATGAAGATATATATAAAGAGTTGTTCGGACCTAGTTTGGAATTAAAAAAGAACACAGATAAGGAAGCTGCCCTATGTAATGTCTATACCTATGATGCTACAAGTGATAGTTACTATACGGCTTCTCGTTGTGGATTTACTGGTGTTACTTATGATTCCTACGTATTGCGCGCTGAAAAAAATACAAATGATGAAACCATTCTTGTCTATTTAAAGGGGTATGAACTTCACGCCACAGAAGATTCTTCATCAAGTGAACTTTTTAATTTAGACGGAACAAGTACAGAAATTAAATTAAAAAATGATTTAACTAAAAACAAAATAAAAAATGAATATTCTGATTATATAAACACTTACAAATTTACTTTTAAAAAGGCAAGCGATAATAATTATTATTTCTATAGTGTAGAAAATATGAAAGATGCGAAAGAATACAAAGCATCTGCTACAACAAACACAAGTACGAAAACAACGACTACAAAGAAAGTGAGCAATCCAAACACAGCGGATAAGAATATATTTTTACTGCTTACAACAGGTATAATTATGTTTGCCGTTATACTATACAGTGGAAAGAAATTATTTGTAAGAAGATAGAAACAAGGTTTACGTAAAGTGAAAAATACGTAGATCTTTTTTTATGGAATTCTTGACACGGGGGGGGTAGATGATAAGATAAACTCGAAGATAGGAGAGAGTAAAATGAAAAAAGTAGTAGCAGTAGTATTAATGATGATTTTATTGTTACCTTGTATGGTACAGGCAGAAACTTTGAGTATCGATAGCAATGAAGTAAAAAGTTTAAACGAAAAATATAAGCTAACGAAAGATGAGGGTGGCACGCACATCTATAATGATCATGTTTATATCTATAACCCTGATGCAAAAAAAGTAAATAGTGTGGAGAATATGTCTAATTTGAATTTTGTTATTTTGACGGGTATTTTAGGGAATATGAAGTATACAGAAGAAGAAAGACAAACTTTACCAAATGGAAATGCTGGTTCAGCCTTATATTATGTAGTTACAAAAGAGGACTACAACAAAGCTTTTGCTAATATTTTTGGTCCAGACGTATCGGTAAAAAATATAACAGAGTATAGTAATACTTCACTCGCTTGTGGGAAAATCTATATTTACAATGCAGAAAAAGACAATTATGAAGCATATCAAGGATGTGGTGGACTTGATACAGGGGTGTATAAAAAAGGATATATAAAAGATGCTTCTTTGGAAAAGGATAGTATTATAGTTAATTTAAAGTATTATATTTATGATAAAAATAATAAGACAATTAGTAGTTTTGATAACAAAAATAAAAATATGCCAGTAAAGGATGGAGAAGATCAGTCGGAAGTATCTAGTAAATATAATGATTACTTATATACATCAAAATTTACTTTTAAAAAGGCAAGTGATAATAATTATTATTTCTATAGCGTAGAAAACATGGATAATGCATTAGAATATAAAAATACAAATAGTAATGGTAATAGTAAAACAACAGTGACAAAGAAAGTAAGCAATCCAAATACAGCGGATAAAAATGTTGTTTTGTTGTTAGGGACTGGAATAATATTAACGCTTGTTATTTTCTATAGTGGAAAGAAACTACTAATACGAAAATAAAATATAGATTTACCGTTAAATTAAGAGTTAACGTCACGAAAAAGGAAAAAGACAGTTTTAAGTTGAAAAGTCACGGAAAAATAGAGAAATAAAAGAAAAAAACATGGAAAAAAGAAATAAAATATGATAATATATGAATGATTTAAGTTAAATTTATGCATATAAAAGGAACGAGAAGTTGTAAGAAAAATTTTGGAAAGAGGTAACGTCTCGTATTGTTAAAATATGAATGTATTTTGGCTTTAATTGATAATTTAAGTTTTTAGATTATTTTCTTAATAATCTATAGGAAAGATCGATGTCGTCATAATCGATCTTTTTTATATTGAATTTGTTTATATTATCATTACCTAGAAAAAGTAATGAGACATCATAGGGCGAATGATTGTTAAGAGATAATCTCGGAGTAGAATTAATGTGAGAAGCAATTAAAAAACAATCATCTTGAGTAAGTGAGGAAAAAGAGGTTCCTTTTGGTAGAATATATCTAATAAATTCATGATTTTTTTCAATGGAACCTTTTTGCCAAGAACAATTTGGATCACAGTAAAATAAAGAACAAAGTTTTTCACCAGTATTAAAATCAAATTCGATAGATTCAGGATCAGAGAATTCAGTACCATTATCAGTAAGAATAACCTCAAATAATCTTTTGAACTCATCCATTCCAAGGATTTGTTTTAACTGATTAAAAATTTCAGTAACAAAGACAGATTTTTTATAATCCATTAAGTAAATAAGCATAAAGTTATATCTTCTAAATAAAAGAGTAAGAAAACATTTCCCACCTTTGCCACCAGAAGTACCAATAACAGTATCCATCTCAACAATAGAAGCATTAGGATGATATTCTAAATAGTCTTTAAAATCTGTATAAAATCTACCAACTTTAATAGAAGTTTCAACTTTATCCTTGTGATAATCATATTCTTTTTTAACTTTCCATTTAACTTTTCTTTGTAAGTCAATATTTCTAACATTCAATAAGCCTAAATCAATATATTTGTAAAAAGTAGTTTTAGAAAAAGGTAAAAGTTCAGGATGTTCAATGTAGACTTGATTTACAGAGTGATTTTTATAAATCATTAAAGGAGAAATAATATCATTAATAGAAGCGATTTGTTCTTTAGTAATATTAAGATGAGCCCTTTGAGAAATAAGAGTTTGTTTATACTCGTTGAAAGCGATATGAGCAGAGTAAGAAAACTTTTGTTTTTTACGGTGATTAAATTTATCACAATTATTACAGACATAAGGAGGTTTAGAAAAGAAACAACATGGTCTTTGTGAACTAGCAGTACCACGTAAGAATCTGTGTTTTAAAACCTCTTTAGAAATAGCGGTTCTATGTCTACCTAACCTATTTGATATTTGAGTGAAAGAATATCCGTGATTAAGAAATTCTTCAATAACACATC
>CAZWZO010000113.1:0-3443 GCA_964638525.1 uncultured Muribaculaceae bacterium
TCTGATTATATAGACCAGGCAACCGGAGACGTGGATGAACAGGCTTATTATGATTTTATGGATACTGACTTAAAAACAAGCTATATCAAATTACTTAAAAATAAGGAAACCGACAGCTTAGAAAAGGCCATTCGTTTACAGTGTGCTCTTAAAAAAGACCAGGAAGATTTGTTTTTGTTAAGAGATTTATTAGTAGGCAGGGATGAATTATTAGAAGATATGCGTTATGTTTGTACGGAAGAAGAGTTTGATTATTTTCATACTTATTTAAAAAACACTTCTTATGATATAGATAATTTGAAAGTTGTTTTAAAGGTGTGTAAGGAAAAAGTGTTAAAAAATTGGCAGCAGGAATTAACAGATATTTCCACATACCATACAAATGAGGCTAAACCTTTTTCTCTTTTATGTCACTCTGTTTTAAATAGTACATTTGAGGGAGAAGAATTTTATACGAAATATGTATCTACATCTTTACTAACAGAACAATTGTGGGATACCTATGCCCGTGGATTCGGTTATATATTGTCCCCAGATCACATTGTTGCTGCTAGTAGCAAAGATCTTTACGCTAGTAATTATGCACAAACAGATGATAAATTGTTTTTTCATACAAAGGTCGCACCCATCTACTCTAAAAAAAGAATAGAAAAGGAATGCTTGATGCGAAAACAAATAAGCAGGTGCAACGTTAAAAAAACAAAAGTATATAGTGAAATATTGATAAAAGGATTTCAACCAATAGGTATTTTTTGTATTACGGATGGCAGTAAAATGGATTATAATTTTAAATCGGCCATGCATTTAAAAGAACAAATTGATCCTATTCTTCCTGATTTACCTGTAATTGAATTAGATAAAACGTTATATGTTAGTATGGAAGAACAAAAAGGCTTTATTCAGCCCTTACTAGAAAACTTGCAGAAAGAAACAGGTGTACATAGAGATTTTTCAGCTATAGAAGATTACCAGGTAATGTTTTATGAATTTATAAAGGAGAAAAAGGAAGGTATTTATCATCCAGAAGATTTAAAAAGAAAATATATTGCAATTAGCAAAAAACAAGAAGTTGTAGAAAATTCTTCGTTACATAGATAGTCCTGTTTTATAAAAATGTAGAAAAGAAATCTACATTTTTTTATTTGGTATAAACATAATTTATAAGAATAAATTTTTAATAGTAAATATATTTGCTCTATATTTTCTATTTTGCTATAATGGAAGAGAAGTGATATTATGAGTAGTAAAAAAGTATTTGCATCGGGTTGGTGCTTTGAAAAAATTTTTTGGATTTTTGTTATCTGTAGTATTTTTGGTGCCTTTTGGGAAGAAGGATTATATATTATCCGTTCTTTTATTAAGTTTGGTACTTTCATGTGGTCTCCTAGAAGAGGAGTTTTGTATGGACCTTTTAGTCCTATTTATGGAGCGGGAGCCGTTCTTATGATTTACTGTTTAAAGGGCGGAAAAGACAAATGGTATACTTTGTTTTTAAAAGGAGCACTTATAGGTGGTGCTTTTGAATATCTAATTTCTGTTCTTCAAGAAGTGTTTGTAGGAACTTCTTCGTGGAATTATTCAAATAAACTACTTAGTATTGGTGGAAGAACAGCTTTACCTTACATGATTTCTTGGGGTGTGCTCTCGATATTTTTAATGAAGTGTTTCTATCCATTTATTTGTAAATTGATTGAGGGTTTTTCTTATGATTTCGGAAAAAAAGTTACAAAGTATTTATTTGTGTTTTTAGTGTTTGATTCCTTGATATCTTGGACAGCTATCTTCAGATGGTCTATGCGTACGAATGAAGTAAAACCCATTACACCAGTAGGAAAATTTTACGATGTAGTATTTACGGATGTATATATGCAAAGACATTTTCCAAATATGAGAATTGTGAAGTAAAGAGGTATTTATGATAGATATTTTGAAAATAGGAATAATAGTAGTAATTGTAATTATGGTCTTTTTGTACTTATTTAGGGGTGTGTTTTCGAAAAAAGAAGCCATTCAGTTAGAAAAGGAAGAAAAAAAGACAAAAAAGATAGCCTTTTTATTACCAGCTCGCTATGAAGAAAAGGTAATAGGCGGATTATTAAAAAGCATTGAAAAGCAATCTGTAAGTATAAACAGGAAAGATGTATATGTTATTGTGCAAGATAAAAAAGATAAAACAGCAGATGTAGCCTCTAAATATGGAGCAACTGTTTTGTATCGTACAACAGAAAAGGCAACAAAAGGAAATGCTTTGGACGATGGAATAAAACAAATATTAAAGAAGAAACACTACGACTTGTATTTTATTTTTGATGCAGATAATATATTGGATAAAGATTATGTAAAAAATATGATGGAGTCTTATTATAATGGTTATGATATTGCTATAGGATATAGAAATTGTAAGAATGGAAATGATAACGTAGTGGCAGGGGCTTCTACATTGATTTTCTCTTTGGTAAATACAGTTATTAACAGAAGAAGAAAGAAAAAAAATAAAAACATAATTATTTCAGGGACCGGTTTCTTTATTAAAGGAAAATGGATTGATAAGTGGGAAGGCTATCCCTTTCAAACTTTAACAGAAGATTATGAAATCAGTTTATATGCTATTAATAATGGATTAAAAACCGACTATGTGGAAAATGCTATTTTTTACGATGAACAGCCAACGTCATATAAGCAGACTCTTGTGCAAAGGAAAAGATGGATAAGTGGTTACTTTGAATCTACAAAACTTTATTTAAAAAAATTTAAGGATAGTAAAAAGGATTTAATTAATATTGTCCCTATTATTATAATATTGTTAGTTATATTTGTATTTTTAGTTTTTCAGTTGTGTTTGCTTTTTGCAAGAGCAGATAGTATTTTATCTTGTGTGTTGACGGTAGCTTCTATTTTCTTATTTATATATTTAGTATTATTTTTTGTAACGGCTTTTATATTTAAAGAAGAAAAGGGAAAATTAAATATAGATGGAAAAATGAAGTGGAAAGTTTTATTTTATCATCCAATATTTTTACTTGGGTATGTAAGATGTGCCATATCTTTGCTTTTTAACCGAAAAGTAGAATGGGCACCTATTGAACATAAAGTGAATGTAGAGGAGAAAATTTAGAAAGTATTTGTGTACTTTCTTTTATTTTACAAAAAAATTGGTTATGCTATAATATAGAGTAAGGTGTGTTTGATAGGTAGCAGACTATCTTACATAAGAAAGGATCATAAATATAGTGATAATATGAAAAATAACGAAAAAGAGGAAATAGAATTTTTGTCATTAGAAGATGAGAAAAAGAAACCTGTGAATGATAAGGAAAAGAAAAAAAAGGCAGAAGAAGTAAAAAAGAAAAAAGCAGAAAAAGAACAAAAACACCAAGGGAAGATAAAGAGAGAAAAAAGAAAAGATACATCTGAAGAAAAGAAAGAAAAACAAAAGGGTAAGA
>CAZWZO010000114.1:0-3440 GCA_964638525.1 uncultured Muribaculaceae bacterium
TAATGATCGTATGAAAACAATTGGCTGTGGTATGTATGCAGCATTACGTATGATTGAGTTTTTAGCAAACAACGAGAAAACACTTAGTGAAGAAGTCGATAAACTTAATGTATATTATTCTACTCCCGAATTAAAATATGAATTTTCAGATGAAAAGAAACAAGAAGTTGTAGAACGTGTTAAAAAATATTGTGAAGAAAAGAAATATGACATGATAACGATTGATGGGGTAAAGGCTACTTTTGATAATAAGAAAAGTTGGGTATTGGTTCGTATGAGTAATACAGGACCTCATGTGACGGTTCGTTTTGAATCTTTTAGCAAAGAAAGATTACAAGAGTTAGAAAATGAATTTAAAGTATTAATTGAAAATAATTAGACAAAAAAGAACACAGGTATCTTCTATACTAAATCTAGGTGATAAGTATGAGAAGATATTTTGTTTTTAGAGTAAAAGAAGAGTTTTTTAAATTATATAAAGAAAATCCAGCAAGTTTGTATCATAACTTAAGAAGAATTCTTTATAATGATAAGAAGTATATAAAGTATAGTTTTAATTTATATAATCAAATAATAAGAAAACTAAATAAAGATCAGTTGGATCAGTATTTATATATTAAACTACATAATAAAATGTTTTATATAAAGAAAGGAAATCAGCACATTATCAACAACCTATACAAAGATGAAATTAGTATTTTGGAAGTAAGAAATAGTTGTATTATGATTGAAGTAAATAAAAATGATTCTATGTTTTTTGACTTTTTAAATCAATATTATAATCATTACTTTGTATGTGATTTTGTAAACCAGGATTACTTTTGGCTTCAAAATATGAAAACGCTTGTCTAATTTTTTGTTTCATAGTAAAATAAGAAATAGGGAGATGATTATATGTTAAGAGATATATTGTATTTAATTGTTGGTCTTATTGTAGGACTTGTTATTGGATTTTTTGTGGCAAGACATTTTATGCAAAAGTATTTAAAGAAGAATCCACCTATTAATGAAGAAATGATAAAGGCACTTATGATGCAGATGGGAAGAAAGCCTTCTCAAAAGCAAATTAACCAAATGATGAAATCTATGGAAAGATATATGTAAGAGAGTTATAAGTATGGAATATGATAGAGAAATAAAAGATATCATTCGTAATGATAATTCGAATAATATTTATTGGGATTCTAGTTATAACGCCAAAGAAATTTACGATGAGGATAAGTTGGAAAGATATTTAGTTGTTCAAGAAACTTTGAGTGATTTTCCTATGAAAGAAAATGTAGATGATTATATTGTTCGAAATAGTGATATTATATGGAGAGGAACCGATGATTTTCGAAAGAAATGTTTGATTGCTGAAAATGCAAAATTTTTTGATTACTTCTTGGATCACCCAGTGTTGTTTGAAATGGGAACCAAAAGAATGTATGCTTTGCTAAAAGGTTATAATGATTTAGATGAAGAGGTAAAATCAAGAATTCAGTTTATAACCATCGCTTCTAAAAGAGAAAAATGTGAGCAATATCTTGGAAGTACACCAGAGGAACTATGTAAGAAATATCCACTTGATGATAAGAAGATTGAACTTATGGAAAGAATTCATTTGGCAAAGAAAAGAACAGGAAAAGAAAAATAGTACTTTACGTAAAGTGCTATTTTTTTTATGCTTTTTTTTATGTTTTTTTCTTAGTATCTTTACTTTTTTTAATCTTTATAGTAATATTTACTTAAGCAGTGGTGAATTGTGGTAAAAAGTGGGGGATAATATGTTTATTGGAGAATATCATCATAATATTGATGAAAAAAATCGTTTGATTATTCCGTCTAAGTTTAGGGAAGAACTTAAAGACGAAGTAATTGTAACACGTGGTCTTGAAAACTGTTTATTTGTTTATCCAAAGAACAATTGGGACAAGATCACCAATAAACTAAATACACTTCCTTTTACTAAAAAAGATGCTCGTAATTTTAACCGTTTCTTTTTATCTGGAGCCACTTCTGAACCATTCGATAAACAAGGCCGTATTCATTTGCCTTCTGTACTTAGTGATTATGCTTCTTTAAATAAGGAATGCGTAATTATTGGAGTAGGAGATAGACTTGAAATTTGGGCTTTGGAAAAATGGAATGCGTTCTTTGCAACAAATGAAGAAAATATGTCCGATATTGCTGAAAATTTATTTGATAGGGATATAAACTTTTAGGTGATACTATGCATATAAGTGTTTTATTAAAAGAATCGGTAGATCAATTGAATTTAAAAGAGGATAGTAGGGTAGTGGATGCTACACTCGGATATGCAGGACATAGTAGCGAAATTTTAAAGCGAATAACAAGGGGTTGTCTTTTCGCCTTTGATCAAGACTCTTACGCAATAAATTCAAGTCGTGAGAGATTAAATAAAATTGGGAATAACTTTGAAATTATCAAAAGCAATTTTAGATACTTAAAGCCAGAATTAAATAAAAGAGGAATAAAAGAAGTAGATGCTATTCTTTTCGATCTTGGTGTATCTTCTCCACAACTTGATGAAAAAGAGAGAGGATTTAGTTACCACCAAGATGCTAGATTGGATATGCGTATGGATTTGGATAGCCCTTTTTCTGCCTATAATGTTGTAAATGAATATAGTGAAGAAAAGCTAAAGGATATTTTTTATAGATATGCAGAAGATAAATATGCACCATCTATTGCTAGAAATATCGTTAAGTATCGAGAACAAAAACCAATTGAAACTACATTGGAACTTGCTGAAATTATCAAAGAAAGTGTTCCAGAAAAAGTTCGTAGAAAGAAACATCCAGCTAAAGTTATTTTTCAAGCTATTCGTATTGAGGTCAACCATGAGCTTGACATATTAGAAGATGCTTTGAAAGATGCTTTATCAATGCTATCTGTCAATGGACGATGTGCAGTTATTACCTTCCATTCTTTGGAGGATAAGATTGTAAAAAAAGTATTTAAAGAATATAGTGAGGTGGATCCTATGGTACGTGGACTTCGAGCAGAAGAAATTCCACTGGACTACCAAAAGGATTACAAACTCGTTACTAATAAAGCAATCAAACCAAGTAAAGAAGAAATTGAAGCAAATAGTAGAAGTCGTTCTTCTAAGCTTCGAGTTATAGAAAGAATAAGAAAGAGATGAGAAGATGAAAAAAAAGAAAAAAGCAAAGATGACAAAGTTTGAAAGATTATTATATACATGTGCTTGTCTTTTGGCTGCTTTAACGCCAATATTAATTGTATTTTCTCAAGCTACTTTAAGTAAGATTAACTATGACGTAGAAGAGATGAAAGGCAAGATTAACGAACAACAAAAAAAGAATGAAAGTCTAACCATGGAAATTAATGAACTAGCTAGTTTAGACAAGATTCAAGAGATTGCAAAAGATCAAGGTTTAAGTTATAATAGTAGTAACATAAACCTTGATCTTTTG
>CAZWZO010000115.1:0-3433 GCA_964638525.1 uncultured Muribaculaceae bacterium
GTCTAGCGTGGGCTGTTTTTTCAAACTTGGAAACGGCATTCATTCCTACACTCATCACTTCTAATAAAACAGCTGTTTTTTCATCAATATTTTCATAAGGAATCACACGGTTTCTATTTATTAATACAAAACTTTGCATAAAACCATCTATACCACTTGATTTAAATTTACTGCTTCTTAAATAATTTTCTTTTATAATTGGATCTTTTTCTGTTGGGGTGTTTGGAATTAGAACCACTTTTGTTCCATACGGAAGTTTTCCTTTTGGATCATATAAAACTTGTCCTACTGCTTCGTGAATTAGTGCCATAGGCAATTTTTTCTTTAAGGCATTCTTATCTCTACTTCCTGTATAGTAACGCATATCTGCAGCACAGATTGCTAAATAAGTTGGTCTTACAATTATATCTTCATCTTTTAATACCTCATCAATCATCTCTGCTTTAATTACTCTTGGTGAAGTTAATCTATACGACTGATTTATCATTATTTCTCTCCTCTTTCTAAAAGAATCGCATTTGCAAGTTTCAAGTCAAACATAGTTGTGATTTTTATATTGTAGACTTCTCCCTCTACTACTTTTACTTTCTGATCTTTTAAAGCAAATATTTTACAAGCATCGGTTAAAGTTTTTTTCTCCTCTTCGCTTAGGGAGTTATGCAAAGTAATAAGTGTTTTTAATGAAAATGTCTGTGGAGTTTGTCCTTGATACATATAATTACGATTTGGAATTGTTTTAATATATTTTTCATCGTTGTGATACGTTTCAATAATTGTATCGGTTGCTTTAATGCAAGTATCTACGGCATCGGCTTCTTTCATAGCTGTAATATTTTCTTCTATAATTCTTTGCGTTATGAAAGGTCTTACTGCATCATGTGTAATGATAATATCTCCCTTTTTCACACCATATTCTTTTTCGATGTAATCGCATCCACTCATGACCGTTTCATCACGAGTTGCTCCACCTTCTATAACGACAATTTTATTTCTTGCTGGAATGTATTTTTTAATTAAATCTTCTACATATCCAACCCAATCTTTTGATGTACAAACAAGTATTTTATCTATTTTATTGTTTAATAAAAATTGTTCAATTGTATGAATAATTATTGGTTTGCTTCCTAATTTTAAAAATTGTTTTGGTAGTTCTGTATTTCCCATTCTAGAACCAGAACCTGCTGCTAAAATCTCAGCATATATCATTCTATCACTCTCCTATAAAAATTATAGCAAATATAGAATTATTAAGCAAGCAAGCAAAAAAATAAGCACAAAATAGTATGCTTATTCTTTTATTAAAATAAATTGTATCCTATATTCAAATCTACATTTCCATTTATACCATTTACTTTTCCCTTACTAGTAAATTGCCACAAACTATACATGCCTTTATAATCGGTTTTTTTACTATTTGCTGTAGAAAAAGTAGTAGGGCCTGTATAATGAGCAAGCCAAATTGTATACTTTTTTTCTAAATAAGAAGCATTTAAATATTTGGTAAGCCAGTTCTTATTAGCATATACGCCACAGGAATACCCTTTTTTAGTAATAAGAGTACAATATGTATCCGCTATCTTAGTTAGTTTATCTTTGCCATATTTAGTAAATCCATCCTCTTCCATATCAATAAATATAGGAAGTTTCATATAGCTCTTTGTGTTATTTGGAAGAGAAGAAATTACACGAATGGTATGATTGTACTCTGCTTGTGCTTCTTTTTCATTCTCGGCGTAGGAGTAAATGTATACACCAAAAGGAATTTTGTACTTAGCACATTCAGAAGCATTATACAAGAAAGTAGAATCATCTTGATTTTTAAAATCAGCACCATATCCTACTCGAAGAAGAGCAAAATTTACTCCATTTTTCTTAAGCGTGTTCCAATCTATTTTTCCATTATAACTAGAAGCATCCATTCCCGTATAAGTATCTTTTACTTCTGTTAAAATGAATTTCTGTGTATCTTGGTTGTTTCGGTCTTTTGCTTGAATAGGCGTTGCGTTATTCATAGAGGAATTTGCTAGGGATAAGTACTTTTCTCCACACACAGATATAAAGTAAAAATAGCCCTCTTCTTCCTCAATGATCCACTCTTGGTTAATGTTCCCCGTAAAGTTATACAGTTGTACATTGGCACTTTCAGTATCACCATATCCATCTATGTCCCAGACCTTGCTATTGTTTTTAATCGTGCTTATTTTATAATAACCATTATCTAAATATTGGATTTGCCATTTTTGATTTGTATTTTTTGCCTCATTATAAAGTTGAATTTTTGTTTTATTGTTTGTACTTCCACCTGTTAGATCAAGATTTTTCTTGTTGTTTATAGCAGAAGAAATTGTATAGACGCCATCCTTTACTACTTGTTTTGAAGGCGCTAGCACTACTTTTTTAATAGAGAAAGCTATAGAATTGTTTTCTCGATAAGTGCTTACTACTGCTTTGTTTGTTGTGGATAATGTATTATTAAGTGGCGCGATATACTTTCCATCCAAGGAACAAATATAAAATTTGTTTTCTTGTATTTTCTTTATAATCCACCTAAATTCTTTGCTTTCCACTTTCTTTGACAGTGTTATTTTGCCGTCCTTTAAAGCTAAGTAATAATTTTCATCTTTTGCCCAAGCAAAAGTATAATAGCCATCATCTGTATACGTAATATGCCATTTTTGATCACTTGTGTTTTTTCCTTCATTAATCATCGTATTACTTGTACCTGCTTCTAAAACATACTTTCTATTTGAATTAGCCATAATCATATAATATCCTGAGTCTATACTTTTCTCTGGTTCCATTTGCTCTACTTTTATAAAAGAAAAGTCTTGATTTTGCTGATTCTTATTATTCTTATATAATTGTATATTTGTACCCTCGTCATAACGAACCCCTTCTAAATCTAGATAAAGTCCATTATAACCGCTAATAATATTATATGTATTCTCTCCTTTTTTTCTAATAATCCATTGTTGTTGTCTTTCTCCCACATATTTATAAAGCTGTAAATTGGTACCATTGTTTTTTCCTTTTCCAGTTGTATCGAAACCAAACCCTAAATCTGTATAAGAAGAAATCGTATAATAACCATTATTCAAATCTTTTACATACCATATTTGATTATTGCTTTTAGATAAAGTATTTAACTCGATGTTTTGTTTGTTGCTAGAAAGATAAGGATTTCCAGTACGAGTGATGGCTTTATTTGGATCAAAAGAAGAGACAATTCTATAAAGTCCAGACTGGATTGTTTTACCACCTTGCTCTACTTTATTAAAAATAAATTTCTGAGCTTTGGAGGCGTTTTTTTTGTATACTTGTATGTTCCCTTGATTTACAACTTTTCCCGATTTTACATCTAAATATAATCCATTACAACGAGATACAAGATAATAATATCCCCCTCCTGCATTTTTTAGAATCCATTGCTGTG
>CAZWZO010000116.1:0-3403 GCA_964638525.1 uncultured Muribaculaceae bacterium
AAATTATAATTCTTATTTTTTAGGTGGTAAATCTCCACACTTATTCTACACTAACCACAGACATACTCTTTTTTTCTTTTTTAACTGTCCTTTTTTAAAATTTTTTGCTTCTTTTGTAAAGGACATTCCATAGGAATAAAACGTATACCATGTACGCATTGTTCCTTCTGTTTATCTTTAAAGCCAAGATGATGATAAACCTCTCTTGCATAAATAGAGGAATTTACTGTTAAAGAGTCCTTATTATTTTTATCTACTATGTAATCAAACAGGGCCTTCCGACTCTTTTATTTTGGAAGTCTTTTCCTACAAAGAAAAGAGCAATATGAGATTTATCTTTTGTAGCGATTACACCACCTAATTTTTTGTCTATATAAGGCCCCATACATTTCTTTTTCTTCTATCCAATTTTTGTTTTCCCTTACAAACCTAAGATAAGGTATAAGATATTTTTTTGTTATTAAATTTAGTTCTTGTTTGTTTTTATCTTTGATATTGGTTACAAATTTCGCTCCGTCTACAAAACAATTGTAACAGCTCGTTTTACAAAAAGAACAACACAAATTTTAAAATGTGTTGTTTTCTATTAATTTGTTAAAACTTTTTTACTATATTCTTCTATAGAGTATTTCTTTTTTTCCCTTTGATCAACTACATAGGAATAAGCTTTGTTGTCTTTAGCAGCCACAAAAACTTGATCAAAGAAAACAACCTTTCCTTCTTCTAATACTTTTTCTTTTTTATATATACTTGTATTAATATATTTATATTTTAAATTCTCATCCTGAATTTTGTATACATAAGTTTTTCTTTTTTCTCCATAAAAAATAGCGATGGCATCTTTAGAAAGTTGTGTTTTTGTTTTGAAAAAAACACCTATACCTACTAAAATACCTGCCAATAAAATTAACAAAACTAAAATAATCGTTCTTTTCAGTTTCTTTCCACCTCTTTTTCTAACCATTTCTTTAATTCTTTTTTATCATAATGCCAGTAAATTCTTTCTATAAACTCCTCTAAAAAAAGCCAGGCGTAATCTATACTTTCTTCGTTCAACTTTATGTTTTTGTCCTTGGTATAGGATAAAAACACATGTTCTACACATTGTTTTCCCAAAGATTCATATTGATAAGTTTGGTTTAAGTTTATAACTTTATCTAATTCTAAATTGGTTTCTTCCTTCGTTTCCCTTCTTACCGTTTCTTCTAAAGTATTATCTATTTCTTCTTTTGCTCCTGTAATAACATACCAAAATGATTTGTGAAACTGGGGATCCTTATCGCTTCCTAATAGTAATAAAAACTTACCTTCCTCGTTTACTACAAATGTTAAAATCTTTTCCTGCATTTTTACCTCCTATCAATAATATCTATAACTTCACCAATGTACATTCTATGTATTTCATCTTTTTTATAAAATTGTTCTTGGATTTCTGGTTTCATATTTTCTTTCTTTAAATCTTCGCAATATATCTTCTTACAAACTAGAGTCAAAATTGCTTCTTTAAAAGAAATGGAGTTTCCTACTTCCTCTTCGTGTAAAGAAACAAGATCCTTTTTATTTATACCTCTTCCTGATTTGCTTCCTAATATTCCAAGATCTTTTTTATATTTTTCCTCATAGAAGCTAAGAGTAAAATAATCGTTTTCTTCCATAAATTCATAAGTGTAGCGGCTTTTCCTTACATAAACACTTACCACTGGTTTTCCCCAAATGGTGCCAAAACCTCCCCAACTTACTGTCATCATGTTAAATTTTTCTTTGTTTCCTACGCTAAGTAACGCCCAATCTTTATCTAATGTATAAAAGGGTTTAAAATTAAAATTTTCTAAATTCATATTCTCCTCCTCTATCTTCTTCATTATATCATAATTAAAAAAAGAAATGATTTTATTTTCATTTCTTTTATTTTTTTATTCCTATTCGATTAAATGGTAGGAGCGTTAAAGATGTTTTTCCTTTGATGCTTTCTTTCTTTATATACCCTAGCATTCTACTATCAAGTGAATTTTCTCTATTGTCTCCTAGTACCAAATACTTTCCATCCGGAACTTCTTCATATCCTATATCCTTTGTTGAAAAGTCTTCTGTCTTTCCATGATTGAAGTTTTCCTTTACATACTTTCCATTTACATAAAGTTTATTTTCCTTATATTCTATTTTTTCTCCAGGTAATCCTATTACTCTTTTTATGATGTATTCCTTCTCATCTTCTAAATAAATTACTACAATATCAAATCTTTTGTATTCTTTCTTACGATTGCTTATTTTATCTAATATCATCACATCGTGATCATACAATGTTTTGTTCATAGAGTCTCCATTTACTACAATTAAAGAATAAAAATAGCTTTTAAAGATAATGACTACTATTAATATAATAATATAAGGCAAGAATGATTTAAATTTATTTTCCTTTTTTTCTTTTTGTTCCATAATTCCTCCAAGATAAAAACAAGATCAAACTACTGTTAGTTTGATCTGTTTTCTTAGTTTCTTTCTTTGATACGGTATTGACCAACAATATTTCTTAAGAATGTTAATTTTGCTCTTCTAACTTTTCCTTTACGAACTACTGTGATTTTATCGATTTTTGGTGAGTGCATAGGGAAAATTCTTTCTACTCCTACACCATAAGAAACTTTTCTTACTGTGAAAGTTTCACTAACTCCACCGTTTTTTCTAGCGATAACTACACCTTCAAAAGCTTGAATTCTTTCTCTTTTTCCTTCAATAATTTTTACGTCAACTCTAACAGTATCTCCTACTCTAAATTCAGGAATGTTTGGGTTGATTTGTTTTTCTGTAATTCTGTCGATTACGTTCATGATATCTCTTCCTTTCTGTTTTTTTACGTGATCATATATCTATTTATAAAGCGGATCACAACGTCATTAATTATAACATAGTTTATTTTATATTTCAATAGTTATTTTTCTTCTTTTCTATTCATAAAATTTATTGGTGATTTTATGAATTCTACAGTTCTTGCTTTTATTATTTCTACCCTAGCGGGGCTTTCTACTTTACTTGGAAGTTTTTTAATCTTTATTCGTAAGGAAAACAAAACACTTCTTCTTTCTTCCTTGGCCTTTGCAGCGGGTGTTATGTTCTGTGTATCTTTCTTGGATTTGCTTCCTGAAGCTATGCATTTATTCCATACTACTTTCTATTTTGTTCCTTCTATTCTTCTTACGCTTATTTCTTTTTCCTTTGGTGTTGTTGTTTCTATGTTTTTAGATAAGAAGCTTCCTGATTTTAATAACAACTCCTTATATAAAGTAGGAATTATTTCCATGCTTGCCATTATTTTGCATAATATTCCAGAAGGAATTGCGACTTTTCTTACTACTCGTGAAAACACAACATTGGGCTTTTCTTTAGGAATAGCCATTGCTTTACA
>CAZWZO010000117.1:0-3390 GCA_964638525.1 uncultured Muribaculaceae bacterium
TTATTATCAAATTTTAGAAAAGAAATACGATGATAAAAAAATCACAAAAAAAGAATACAATCAAATCTTAAAAGATTGTGAAAGTAAATATCAAAAAGTATACAAAGAGTATTTTTATCAAATTAAAAAATATTCAGTTGTAACAAATGTTATTTATATTGTTGTTATTTTAGCTTACTTTGTTGGATTCCAACTTCTAACAAATGGTCAAACATTAGGAAAGAAGATTATGAAATTAAGAGTAGCCAGCATAAAAGATGGTCAAAAGCCAACAGCACTACAATATTTCATTCGTGCTTTGATTTTGTATAATACAATTTTCTATTTAACAGATATTTTAATTATTACTTTTGTAAGCAAGGCAAGTAGTTACAATGTTCTTTACGCATTTGGTATGCTTCAAAATGTTGTAGAATGGATTATTCTATTTATGATTGCTATGAATCAAGATGGCAGAGGTTTACATGATTATTTAGCTTCTACAGTTGTACTTGGAGTAAACGAAGAGTATGATAGTAAGAAAAATAAAGAAGTAAAAGATGCCAAATTTGAAGAAAAAGAAAAAGCACCTGTTGTAATAGAAAAAGAAGAAGGTAAAGCAGAAGAAAAGAAACCAAGGAAAAGTAGTACAACAAAAAAAGAGGTAACAAAGGAAGTTGCTAAAGCAAGTACAAAACCAGCAAAGAAGAAAACAACAAGCAAAACGACTTCGAAAAAAGCAGAGAAAAAGGAATCAAAAAAATGATTTCTTTTTTTGTGGTTCTATGATATTATTTTAGTATATATATGAAAGGATGAAGAGTAAGATGAAAAAGATAAAAGAATATGTCATGAGATTTATACAAGGATTTTGTATGGCTCTTGCGGATAGTGTGCCGGGCGTGAGTGGAGGTACGGTTGCTTTTGTGCTTGATTTTTATGATGAATTTATTACATCACTTGATAATTTATTTCGTGGGAAAAAACAGGAAAGAATTAAGGCAATACAGTTTTTAGTAAAGATCGGTATAGGTTGGGTTATTGGATTTTTACTTGCTGCTTCTATTTTGTCAGGACTATTTAATACAAAAATTTATTTGATGAGTTCTTTATTTATAGGATTTATTATTTTCGCTATCCCACTTGTTATTAAAGAAGAAAAAAAGGAATTTAAGGGAAAGTATAAAAATGTTATTTTTATGCTATTTGGTATGGCTTTTGTTATTTTGATTTCTTCGTTTAGTGGTAAGAGTGGACTTGTAGAAATTAAAGGATTAAATCATATCAATATAGGATTATTGCTTTATGTGTTTTTTGCGGGTATGATCGCTATTTCTGCTATGATTTTACCTGGAATATCTGGATCGACTTTGCTACTTATTTTTGGTTTATACATTCCAATTATGAATGCAATTAAAGAAACGTTGAAATTTAATTTTGCTTATATCCCAGTACTTATTTGTTTTGGACTTGGTATTTGTTTTGGTATTGTTTTCTTCGTAAAATTGATTCGTAAGTGTTTGGAAAAGTATAGATCACAAACAATGTATGCTATATTGGGACTTATGTTGGGATCTTTGTATGCGATTGTTTTAGGACCTACTACTTTGGATAATCCACTTCCTATGTTAAGTATGAAAACATTTAATATTTTGTTCTTTATTATAGGTGGAGTAATTATTGTTGGATTAGATAAGTTGAAGGATGTATTGAATAAGAAGTAGGGAAGGAAAGAAAATTGGTATTATTTGTCTTTTAAAAGGTGAGAATGCTTAAATTTTGAAAAGGAACATGAGACATGTTCTTTTTTTAGTTGTTTGTACCAAAAATTTAATAATTACATATTCTATTGTAGAGGTGAGAATATGAATGATAGGGTAGTAAAAGGTGTTGTTGTTGATGCTGGACATGGTGGTTCGGATCCTGGAGCTGTAAGTGGTGGTTTAAGAGAAAAAGATTTTACCTTACAAGCAGCACTATATATGTATGATAGATTAACAGAATTAGGTATACCCGCCGTTTTAACACGTTCTGAGGATGAAACATTAACAAGAAACGAAAGAGTTAATAGTGCTTTAAATGCATTTGGAAAAGATAGTGATGTTATCTTGGTGTCTAATCACATAAATGCAGGAGGTGGCGATAGTCATAGTGTAACGAATGTATAACAATTAAAGCCAAATAAAATAGAAAGAAATGAGGAAATAGTTATGAGCATTAGTTACACTAAGAAAGGTGATTATTTATTGCCAGATTTAATACTAAAAGATAAAGAACAATTTAATATAGGAAAATATGGATTGTTAAGATTAAATTATATGAAGAAATACAAATTAGGATTATATTTTGATTTACTGGTTAATGATAAATTAAATGAATATCTTCATAATATCGATACTACTGTTATGGAGAGGGTGCAGAAGTTAATTATAGAACTAGCTGAAAAAGAAAATATTACTGAAGAATTAAAAAGTAGTAATCAAATGTTATGGATAAGTAAAATGAATAGTATTAAAAGTATAGTAGAAGAAATAGTTTTAAAGGAATATATCTATGGGTGATATAACTGATAAAGAATTTGAAAAAATATATTTACCATTCTATAACAATGTTAATGAATATTTAAATAATTATGTTATACCAGATGTAGTTGCATTCTATTTCGCAAATGGCTATAGTAGACATTGTTTATTAAAATGTAATTTAATAATAGTAAAAGACAATCCAATGATATTGAAGAAATATTATTGAAAAACGGAACTCTGTCAGATAAAACTGATAGAGTTTTTAAATTGTAATTAATTAGTTTGGAAGTAGATTTATTGTCTAGTAAGCAATGAATTTGTACTCCCGTACGAAATTTTCTTGTGGGAAATGCCCAAGCCCTTGATTAATTTTGTAAATAGTGATATCATTGTATCAAGATATAATGATATCATAAATAAAGAGGGATAATATGGAAAAAAAGAAAGAAGAAAGAGTTCCAATACCTTTGAGAATGTCTAACGACTTGTATAAAAAGATTAGAAATATAGTTAACAATAAAAAGGATAAAGAACGAGGCTATAGTATTAACAAATTTGTTATTGAAGCTATTGAAGATAAAATGAAAAAGGAGAATAAGTAGTATGGCAAAAAAGGAGGTAAGAACTGATTTATGGGTTTATGATTTATTAAAAGATGCGGGGATATCTTTAGACGCACAGGGAAGTAATGTTAAGGAATTAGATGATGCATTAAAGACTGCATCAAAAAAAGGTACTGGGAATGTTGGATTTCCTGAATATTGTGGTGTTGTTAAAGATTTTATTCTTATAATAGAAGATAAGGCAGATATAACAAAACACATAAAAATGAAGTTAGTGTAGAATAAGTGTGGAGATTTACCACCTAAAAAATAAGAATTATAAT
>CAZWZO010000118.1:0-3345 GCA_964638525.1 uncultured Muribaculaceae bacterium
CGTTCGTAATCATATATCAAATACCATACAAAAACTAGGAGTAAAAGGAAGAGCCGCAGCTGTTGTAGAACTATTAAAATTAAAAGAGATTTCTCTTTCATAAACGTACTAATTCAGTACGTTTTTTCATATAATAAATTGGTGATACTATGTTAAGAAAAAAGGCCTTGCGTAAAATATTTATAACCAGTTTATCTGTATTTATACTAACCGTTGTCTATTTGATTCCCTATACCAGTGAAAAAGTAAAAGAAGTAGGACTAGAAGTGGAATATACAACGGGTATGTATACCAATACCATTTATTTGTTAAATAATGATAACTTACTCGTTAAAAGCAAAATCCTATTAGATAAGAAAACAACAATAGAAAAAGTAAAACAAATTGTAGACACCCTAACAATCAACAAAACAAACTTTATACCAGCAGGACTTTCCTCCTTACTTAATAAAGATGTTGTTTTAAAAGATGTAAAAGTATATGAGGATATCGTACATCTAAACTTTAACAAAAATTTTTTAAATCTAGAAAAAGACAAAACCGAAAAAACAATTGAAGCTCTACTATTTAGTATTACAGATTTGGATGGAATAAATGGAATTTGCATAAAAGTAGAAGACAAAGTATTAGAGGAATTAAATGGAATAAAACTCTCTCCTGTTTTAACAAGAAAGTTTGGTGTAAATAAAAGTTACGATATTAAGGATCGAAACAATATAGATAAGGTCGTTCTTTATTATTTAACGAAAATAGAAGATAATACGTATTACGTCCCCATTACAAAATATATAAATAATAAGGAAGACAAGATTGAGGTTATTATAAAGAATTTAACAAGTAATTATATCTATGAACCAAACTTAATTAGTGTTTTAAATCAAAACGCAAAACTTTTAAACTATGAAATAAATAGTGATATGGTAATTCTAAATTTTGATGATCGTATTTATACCAAAGACAAAAAGATAGCAGAGGAAGTTTTTTACACTTTGGGATACTCTATTTATGATAATTACAACATAAAAACAGTTATGTATAAGGTAAATGGCAAAGAAATTGAAAAAAAATCCATAAAAGAGCTTGAATAATTATTTTTTTTAGTGTATAATTAATCATGCAGTTGGTTAATGTGTCCGCGTAGCTCAGCTGGATAGAGCAATCGCCTTCTAAGCGATCGGTCACAGGTTCGAATCCTGTCGTGGACGCCACTAAAAAAATAAAATCTAGTATTTAATACTAGATTTTTTTATATTCAATTTCAATATTTTTGTCTTTCGCATACTCCTTAATTTCTTCTAGGGATTTTCCTAAACAAATCTCATCAAGAGCAGAAAGCTTGTAGGTTTTCTCGCTATCATCAATCTGATGCTTGATCTTGTCCATCAAACCTCCCTTTACTTTTCCTTGTTCGATTCTAGATGAAAACTCAAGGATAAGTTGAGGTCTATAATCATAATAAAGTAAAAACTCATCAAATAAAGTGAAATCAATAAAAGGAATTTTTTGAATCAAAATGATGTCCTCATAAACAATATTTAACGTTTCTAAGAAGTTAATGATCTCTTTAAAATAAACTTCTTTTTTTACTACTTCATAGTTCTTTTCTGGGTAATACTTTCTAAGTCCTTCCTCAGAAGAAGTTAACACGATAGCATACTCTCTACCAAATTCAATCTTATTTTCAAGAAGTGTATAAAGGTGCCCCTCTTCTTTACTTTCCTCTTTTAAAATTTCCAATAACTCTTTTTTTCTATCTTCCATGTTTCCTCCATATCTTATATTGTTTTATCGTATTGAAATACATCTTTTGTAAAGAAAGATTTGCAGCTTTATAAGAAGTATCCTCCTCTAAAACGCCTTGAAGCATTTCTTCATTTACCAAAGAATTCTTAAGAAAATCTTCATATATTTTTTCTCTTTCTTTATTGGTTTTGTTAAAAATAACGCCTGGATTCTTTACAAGCTTAACCTCTTCTTTTACTCTATCTCTTATATAATAACCAAAAACAAAAGAAGAAGGAAGCTGTTTTTGAAAAATCCCACTAGATGCGAGTGTACGAATGTTATCTTCTCTTTCTATCCTACCAAGAAAATACTTCTGGTTATGAAGAGAAAGAATTTCAGGAACAACCGTAATCACTGTGCATACCTTACTTTTTTCTTCTAAGTATTGATCTCGATAAAGATAAGAGAAATCTTCTTTTTTTATCTCCTTTTTTTCTCCAAGAAAAGTGTTACTGCAATTTAGAGAATCATACGCGATGTAAAGTCCCTTCTCTACTATATTTTCAGCAATATCTTCTTCCGTTACCTTTTCTTTTTTTATTTTATAAAAGGAAAAAGAATTAAGATAATAATTCGGATCAATCATCGACAAATAAGCCCTCAAGCGAACTTGATGCAAACCAATCGCAAAATGATCCTCCACTTGATTTTTAAGTATAGACACAAGATTTTCTGTTTTCATATTCTTTCCTCTTCCTTGATAATAGCAAAAATCACCCAGCAAAGCAAGTCAAAAAAAAGAGAGTTTTCACTCATCTTTAAAATACTCTAATTCCATTTTACTAGGGGAAACGGTGGTATTTACTGTAATCTCTGTACTTGTTAAATATGTATACATATAAGGCATACTTATTTTTTCTCTTGTAGCAGAAGAAAGTGCTACAACCGTATTGTTTTCTTCTTTTGTATAACGAACGACTTCTAAGTTTGCAAAATCGATGTAATCGACATGATTTTCGTCTGCTTTACGCAATGGTTCGGATAAATAAATGTCCCCTGCTTTGGTTGCAGAAGTTCCAGTAGAAAGAAAACTAATCTTGTATTTCCCTTCCTCAACTTTATCTCCAACACTGCTACCATCTACCGTATTTCCATAAATTCTATAATTTAATAAAGTATTATCGATTGTGTTAGACAAAGTAATGGTTTTATCCTCAACCGTATCCTTAGCAATGTCATACGTAATTTGTGTAGATTCCACACCCACTTTTGCACTGAATGTTGTTTTTTGATATTCATTCGTAGCATTTTGATCCAACCAAATCTTTATAGAATACGTTCTACTCTTTCCTGCTTCTAGTTTTTTATTTAAAACCAAAGTATTGCTATTATAAAGATTTTTAATTGAAACGGGAACACTATACTCGCCATCATCTATCTTATAAGAAATCATTAAATAATCTGTAGAAGGAACCGTATTGACATCAGAAGAGTTTTCTTCTAAAAACACTTTATATATTGCATCCATCGTTCCTGCGTTGGTAAGAGTAAAAGTAAATGGTGTTGTATTCATTCCTTCGCTTGTACTCATTGGTCCCATATTTTTTATATTGATTACTT
>CAZWZO010000119.1:0-3327 GCA_964638525.1 uncultured Muribaculaceae bacterium
AAGTTGACTCATATCCACTTCCTGTTGTGTAATAAATAGTATTTCCATATACTACATAATTGTAACTCTTACAATATTTTGCTTGATAAGAAGATAATTTTTGTGACTCTTCTCTTTCTCTCTTATAGTATTTCGTAAAAGTACCTACTTTTTCAAATTCCTTTTTCGTTTGTACTTCTTTTAAACAAGAAAAATCTTTTTCATCACAAGTAATATCTTTGATACCATCCGAATCCTTATAGGTTTTCCAATTTGACCAATTTCCCCACTTCCATGTTGTAGTAGAAGTAGTCTTCATATATTCATATAAATATTCTTTTTCGTGAGATGGATCGTCTGGAATAACTGGATCATCTGGATCCACTGTTGATGAACCATTTCCATCCGTCGTAACCTTCTTTATTGTTTTCTTTATTACGGTTATAATCGTGCTTTTCTTCGTTGTTTTTGTCGTAGTTTTTGTGGTTATTTTTGTTCTTTTAGTTGTTCTCTTTAGTATTTTGTTTACATTTGAACCATTTCCAAATCCATAATAAGCTTGGCCATTTCCTTTGCCACTTGCATTTATATAGCTATCGGTATAGGCAGCTACACTTGATTCTTTTTCGCAAATAGCACTTGAGCAATAATTGTAGCATCCCATATGAACCAAAATGTAGTCTTCTTCACTACCGCACTTTAAGTTCACTTTCATTAGATATTCATCATTATCTTTTGTTAGTTTTACATAGGAATCTCTAACAGCACAAGCGTCTCCATTCTTGTCTGTTAATTCTACAAGTAAATTCTCATTATACATATCTTGTAAAGTTAATGTCTTACTCTCTCCTACAGTTTGAGGCAATCTATCCGTTGTAAAATAATTTGTAGCGGCCTCTTTCATCGTATTGATATTTTCACTAAAGATTCTTCCTTTAATGGCACTTAGATCAATATCAGGATAGGTTTTATTTGTAGCTTTAGGTACCAACCATACTACCAATAAAACAAGTGCAATGATTAAAATTAACTTCAAAATAAAGTTTCTTAATAAGTCTCTTTTATTATCATCATAATTTTCGTTCATAATATTTCCCCCTATCAAAGTTTGCTTCTTATACTACTACGAAAGCCTAAAAAAGTCAATAGATTAAACCTTCAATTTTACAATCGTTTCTCCTACATTAAAATTATTGATTTTATAGCTTTCTACGTACCGATTTTGTTTTAAAGTCTTATGTACTTCTTCCTTTAAAATTCCTTCTCCTTTGCCATGAATAATTACAACTTCTTTTTCTTTGATTCTATAATTGTCATATATAAAATCATTTACTAGTACTCTTGCAATATCTCGTGGATTCCCATGCAGATCAATTTTAGGAATATGACTATTTAGCGAATACACGATTATAGATTTCCTTTACTTGATGCAAAGTAGGAATTGAATTTCTTCCTCCCACTTTTGTTACAGATAAAGCTCCCGTAATATTAGCAAGTTTTACTGCTTCTTCTAACGCATAACCACTTGCAAGAAAATAAGCCAATGCTCCATGAAAAATATCTCCAGCGGCAGTGGAATCTTTTACTTCTACTTGAATGGATGAAATAACTTTATATTTGTCTGTTTTAATAAAACATCCATGTTCTTCTAAAGTAATAATAATTTCACAGCCGAAGTCTTCTTTTAATTTGTCATAAATAGGAACCAAAGTTTTTAAATTGTTGTAGTCTAGTGGCATATTTGTATACTCTCTAGCGAAGTCATTGGAACAAGCTAAATATTTAACATGATGTCCAAGTTCAACGGTAGCTTCTTTTAAACTTCCTGCATCCAGTACAGTAATAGCCTCTGGGTTATTTTTTAAAACTTCAAGGGCGAAGTCTTTTTCATATCCATCTAGTACGATTAAATCGTAAGAATCTTTTTCATAAGGAATCTCTAAAGGTTCCTTTACCTTTCTACTACTTAATATCGTTCTGCTTCCCTTATCCATAGTTGCAATAATATAACTACTGGTTGTAAGCATGTTCTCTCTTTCTTCATAATATTTTAATCCTGTGTCTACAGATAAAAATTCTTTTTTAATACTCTCTCCATAATTATCTTTTCCTACTACCCCTGCAAAGGAAGAATCCATCCCCCATTTTGATAAAAGGTAAGCACAATTGGATGCGGAACCTCCTCCACATTCTATTTTATCCTTCGTGCGAAATTTTTTATTTTCTATAGGAAAAGTATCCATTAATAAAGTTATGTCATAAGAAGCTTGTCCTATACATAATGCTTTCATATCATCATCTCCATATACTAAAATTATACCATATCTCCTCTTTTAAAAAAACAAGAAGAAGCATTTAATTTATATAAAATTTAGAAAGTTTATCAATTAGTTTCTTATAGATTGGCTTCATCTTCTCTTCTTTACTTTTTTTAAGAACTTCATCAATCTGAATCCATTGTACAGCACTGTTTTCGTCTTTTTTTGGTCTTACCTCATCCTCTTCGTCTGCCTCTATTAAATAGCAACAGTCAAAATGCAAATGAGAGGATACATACTCTTTCTTTTTAACGTGCCCCTCTACAGTAAGAATGGCTATTCCAAAAATAGCATTCGTTACTAAATCTATTTTCTTTAGGCCTGTTTCTTCTCTTATTTCTTTTAAAGCAACTTGCAATAAATCGCTATTTCCATCTGCATGGCCTCCAACCCAAGACCAGGAATTATAAATATTGTGATGAACCATCAATACTTTTGTTCTTTCTTTGTTTACAATCCAAGCCGAAGCTGTAAAGTGACAAAGTTTGTTCTTTCTACTTAAAACATCTTCATACTTATCCATACACTCTATTATTACCTCTTTATCCTCTTCTTCCTGAGTATTATATGGAACGTATTTTTTTATTTTTTCTTTTAGATCATCTATATTCTTCATATTTACTCCTTATTTGTTTTCTTTTAACGGTAAATCTATTATAACATAAAAAAACTAAGATATTTCTATCTTAGTTTATTCAACTTATTAGTTGTTTTTTGCTTTGATAGCAGCTTGTGCAGCAGCTAATCTAGCAATTGGTACTCTATATGGAGAACATGAAACATATGTTAATCCTGCATTATGACAGAACTCAACACTAGATGGATCTCCACCGTGCTCACCACAGATTCCTAATTTAATATTAGGTCTTGTAGCTTTACCTTTTTCTACAGCCATTTTTACTAATTGACCAACACCATTTTGATCTAATCTAGCGAATGGATCTTGTTCGTAAATTTTCTTTTCATAGTAAGCACCTAAGAATTTACCAGCATCGTCTCTTGAGAAACCAAATGTCATTTGTGTTAAATC
>CAZWZO010000120.1:0-3312 GCA_964638525.1 uncultured Muribaculaceae bacterium
TTTATTCTATAAAGGTTTTGTTTTCAAATCTCCACACTTTGGAAACACTATCAAAGTAAAATAATAATTTGACTTTGTACATAATATATGGTATCATTTTAGATGTTTGAAGCCTCTAAACTTCAAACCGCATTGAAAAGGTTAGAAACAGATATGTACCTTAAGAGCGAGTCTAGAAATTTATAAAGGAGGTATAATATGAAAGCAGTTATTAAAACTGGTGGAAAGCAATATGTTGTTTCAGAGGGTGACTTTATCTATGTTGAAAAATTAGATGGAAAAGAAAACGATAAAGTTGTATTTGATGAAGTATTAATGATTGATAGTAAAATTGGAAATCCAATCCTTGCTAATGCCAGTGTTGAAGGTGTAATTGTAAAACAAGGTAAACAAAAGAAAATAAGAATCTTTAAGTACAAACAAAAAGATAGAAGTAACCGTAAAACACAAGGACACAGACAACCTTATACAAAAGTTGAAATTAAAAAGATTAATGGGTAAGTAAAAATGATTAAGATAAAAGTTTTATCTGATTCAATTACAATGAGTGGTCATGCTGAGTATGATGAGTATGGAAAAGATATTGTATGTGCCGCAGCAAGTAGTATTTTAACAACGACAGTAAATGCTATTTTAGCGCTGGATGGTGAGACAATCACTTATGAAAATAAAGAGGATACGTTTTCACTTCGAATTTTAAAACACACGCATACAACGGATACTCTAATAAAAAACATGATGCATTTAATGGAAGATTTAGAAAATCAATACCCGGAAAATATACGTATTAAGTAAGGAGGAAAACAAATGGAATTTTTAAAGTTAAATATTCAGTTATTTGCTCATAAAAAAGGACAAGGATCATCTACAAACGGACGTGACTCTGCAGGTAGAAGATTAGGTGCTAAAGCAAGTGACGGTGAATTTATAACAGCTGGTTCTATTATCTATAGACAAAGAGGAACAAAGATTTATCCTGGAGTAAACGTAAGACGTGGAAACGATGATACTTTATATACAACCGTAGATGGTATTGTTAAGTTTGAACGCTTAGGAAGAGATAAGAAACAAGTTAGTTGTTATGAAGTAGAAGAATAGTAAAAAACAAGAAAAATATAATATAAGTAAGCAGTACAAGAATTAATTTTTGTGCTGCTTTTTTATATAAAAACAATGCCTAAAAAATTTCAAAAAAGTTTTAAAAACTACTTGAAATTTTAAAAGACCTGCTGTATAATGAAATTACAATAAGAGGTTGGCTTAATGAGTTAACAAAATGATTTATTAAGAACAAAGGCATTGTAAAAAAATGTAAAAAAGGGAGGAGGAATAATTTATGTGGAAATGGCTAAGAAGATTCTTATAATTTAGTAAACTAGATTGTAAAGAGGCTCAAAAAAAGAGCCTTTTTTCATGGAAAACTTGAAAATTAAAACTCGTATGCTATAATTATATTGAAAGTAGAGGGAGTTTTATGAAAAAGGTAAATAAAAAGATCAAGAGTCAAGATCGAATCTTAAGAACAGTATTGTTTTTCGTGTTATATTTTATTTATTCACAAGTATTCACATCACTATTTGGCTCTTCTATATTAGTAAATTTTATAGCCGATTTGGTATTTTTAGTAGCTATAGTTTTTGCTTATAGAGATAACCTAAAAGAGGATGCAAAAGACTTAAAGAAAAAATATACAGTAGGTAAAATTATTAAGACAATTTTATGCTGGGTAGCTATTATTTTTGTCTTTAATATAGCAATGGGCATGCTTACGGATTTAATTTCACCAAATGCGGCATTGGATGATAACACTGAAGCAATAGATAATTTGTTTAAGATGTCGTCTATTTATACTATATTCAAAACTATGATTTTTGCAGTTGTTGCGGAAGAATTACTTTATAGAGAAGCAGTTCATGATGTAGTCAAAAACAAATGGCTTTTTATCTTGGCAAGTAGTGTTATTTATACGTTGCTTAACTTTGCATGGACGGGTTTTTCTAGTAATACAATATTAAACGATATGTTGAGCTACTTCGTGCCAGCACTTGTGCTTTCTTATGCATATTATAAAAACGATAGTAACATATTAGTATTGATGTTGATTAAATTTACTTATCAATTGATACCTTTAACATTGATGTTTTTGGGATAGAATAAAAAGGAGGAGTTATGAAGGAGCTAAGAGTAATAGTATTTCTATTATTATGTATTGTGTTTATACCAATTCAAGTGCATGCGGATACTATGAAGGAACTTCCTCCATATATTACTGTAAAGGGTATTGATACAGCTAAATATAAGATTGAAAAGGAAATTAAAGAAGATAAAGTTGTAATAAATATAAAAGAAAGAGACGGGAATCTTTATTATTCTTGGAGTTTTGATAAAGACAAAGTAGGAGAGGAAATCGATTTAAATTTTGAACTTAATTTTATTTCTCCTGTTCAAAGTAAGATCGATTCTATTGCAGAAAATAAGGACAAGACTTATCTTTCTTTTACACATCATGGTACACTTCCAAGCGAAGCTACTATCAATGTGTATGTAGGAAATAAATATTCCGAAGGCGAAAAGCTATACTTATATTATTACAATGATGAGAAAGATGTAGTGGAATACGTTGAAAATGGTTTAACAGTAAAAGATGGCTATGTTCAGTTTAAGATTAATCATTGCTCAGATTATTTTTTAACTGGTGCCGTAGTAAATAACGCAGAAGGCAATCCTAAAAGCATGAATTATGCTATTGGTATTTTGGCTATTATAGTAATAGGATTGATAGGCGCAAACTTATTCTTTAAAAGGTAGACTTACACAGTAGGTCTTTTTTTTATTTAATAATTTACGATAATTTAGTTTACGTCAAGTTAAAAAATCGTGTAAAAAAATGTCGGAAATTCTTGACCTAGGGGGGGGTAAATGTTAAGATGAATTCAAGAATAGGAGTGAGAATTATGAAAAAGAAATTAAGTTATGTTGCTTTGTCTTTAGTGGTTATGTTGTTGCCAGTACAAGTTTTTGCTGCAACACCTAGTTTGACTTTTCCTCTTTTGTTTGTTAATGGCGGGGAAAATAAAATTACAGTAAATAGTTTTTATAGCGATTTATGTAAATCATTAGTAATTCAAAAAAACGATAATTTAATGTATCAAAGCGGGGCAAAAAGTGCAGAAATAAAAAAATACTCAGAATCCGAAGAAACTAAGACAGTGAAAAGTAAAATTAATAAATTAGATGATTTTTTATCCAAATTAAACGATAGTAGTGAAATTAATTATGATTCGGGTGAATTAGATAAAGGTACTAATAAAG
>CAZWZO010000121.1:0-3311 GCA_964638525.1 uncultured Muribaculaceae bacterium
AAATAGCTTCTTTTTTATTTTTTCTTGCCTTTTTGCCTCGAATATGATAAGATAATCTCTTATTTAAAGGAGGGTAATATGGTTAAATATAAAATAAATGATTTATATAGAGCAAAATTAACAAAGGTGGAAGTCCCAGAATATGCAACTGCTTCTCATTTTATAAGACAGAGTAATAAAGAATTTATTTTTGTTAAGGACGGAGAGAATTATATCGAAGTCTTTACCCAAATTCCCTTTACAGATGTAGTAGAAGATGTTTATGAGGCAACTTGTTCCAAATCTTTAATTTCTCCACAACCATTAAAGGCTTCCTATTTTAAGAAAGATCAAAGAAAATTAGGAGAAGTAAATCAAGCAAATATCATACCAGTTTATAGAACAATTAATGAACCAAGAAAGAAACTAGTAAAAAGAAGAGCGGCTTAATGAAGCTTTTTTTGTGCAAAAAAAAGAAACGATTAGTTTCTTTTTATATCTAATATAACGGGTAATATAATTGGTTTTCTACCTGTTAATTCATAAATTGCTGGATACAAATCTGCTGTGATTTGAGATTTAATATCATTAAATGAAGCAGAAGGATCATTAAGTTTTGTATGAATTGCTTTTGTAGCTAAATTCTCAATTTTATGAATTAATTCTTCGTTTTCATTTACTAGTATAAAGCCACGAGTTGTGATATTTGGTTTAATTAATAGTTTTCTATTTTTCATATCAATATTTGCAATTACAACCAATATACCATCATTACTCATAATCCTACGATCACGGATAACTTGGGTAGAAACTTCTCCAATTCTATTTCCATCTACGTATACATCATTTACTTGTATGTGTCCATCTTTCTTTATTTCATGATTTACCATAGTTAAAATGTCACCATTTTTTACGATAAATGTATTTTCTTTTGGAATACCACATTCAATTCCTATATTGGCATGCATTTTAAGCATTCTATATTCACCATGGAAAGGCATTAAATATTTTGGCTTAATCAAACGAATCATTAGTTTTAATTCCTCTTGATTTGCGTGCCCTGAAGTGTGTAGATCTCTAAATAAGCTAGTGGTATATACTTTTACGCCACGTAGATATAATTTGTTAATAGTTTTAGAAATACTCAAAGCATTACCAGGAATAGGACTCGATGAGAATACAACGATATCATCTGGTCTTAAGTGAATTTGCTTGTGGGTACCATTTGCGATTCTTGATAAAGCGGCAAGAGGTTCACCCTGAGAACCTGTACATAAAATACATACTTCATTGGGCTTTAAAGCATTCGCCTCTTCTGCAGATATAAATATATCTTTATGATCGATATAACCACCACGAATGGATATATCAATGTTGTTTTCCATACTTCTACCAAATACACAAATTTTACGGTTGTGCTTATAACAAGTCTCTACTATATGTTTCAAACGATAAATATTTGATGCAAATGTAGCAATAATAATTCGATTATAAGCATGTTGATCAAAAATTTCAAATAAAGCATCGTCTACCTTAGACTCACTTACACTCATCCCTTCGTTCAATGCATTTGTACTATCACTAATAAGTAAATCAACTCCCTTTTCTCCAATACGAGCCATTTTATGTAAATCAGCCATAGGACCAATAGGAGTCAAGTCAAATTTAAAGTCTCCCGTTGTAACAATTGTTCCATCTGGAGTTGTAACACTGATTCCATGAGAGTCTGGTATAGAGTGTGTCGTTCTAAAAAATTCTACAGTAATGTTTTTAAATTCAAGTTTAGTATCTTCGGTATATACATATAAATTGTCATAACGAATGTTACGGTCTTCTAATTTTATTGCAATTAATTCTTTTGCTTGATTAGGTGCATAAATCGCAGGAATATTTACATTTTGAAGTAAAAAAGGAATTCCTCCAATGTGATCTTCATGCCCATGTGTAATAAGCAAAGCTTTAATTTTACTTTCGTTTTCTTTTAAAAATGAAAAATCAGGAATAACGTAATCTATTCCAAGTAAATCCCCTTCTGGGAAACAAATACCCGCATCAATAATAACAATTTCATCCCCATGCATTACACAATACATGTTTTTACCGATTTCTCCTAAACCTCCTAAAACAACTATTTTTGTTTCAACTCGGTTCATAACTTCTCCTTTCTATTTTAAGAATTATCATATAGATTATATATAAAAATAAAATATTTGTCTATTTAAGACGTAAAAAAACACAAAAAACAACTGTCGTTATTTGTAAATAAAAAAATAAAAATTCCGTCTTTTAAAATAATTTAAATTTATATAAGTTCTAAAGATATTCATATTATAACATTATTATTTGAATTTATCAATAACTATGGATAAATTGTATAAATTTATGATACAATGAAATAGGTGATAACATGGGATTGTTTAATAAAATAAAAAATATATTTACAGGAAAAAATGAAGAAATAAAAGAAGAAAAAGAAGTACAAATTTATGAAAAAGGATTGACAAAATCAAGGGAAAATTTCGTGTCAAAACTTGCTAATTTGACAAAAAAATACAATAAGATTACAGAAGACTATTTTGAAGAGTTGGAAGAAATTTTAATTATGGCAGACATAGGTGTCAATACTGTTATGTCTTTTATGGACAGACTTAGAGATCGTGTAAAGCACGAAAAGATAGAGGATGTAAATGTTTTAAAAGAAATTATCGTTGATGAATTGTTTATTATTTACGTAAACGATGAAGTAATTGTAAACAAGATCAATTATAGTAAAGATTCGCCTACTGTTATATTAATGGTTGGTGTAAATGGCGTAGGAAAAACAACTACGATTGGTAAACTTGCTTGGAAGATGAAAAACGAAGGAAAAAAAGTTTTATTAGTTGCAGGGGATACTTTCCGTGCAGGAGCAACAGCTCAATTAAAGGAGTGGAGCGAAAAAGTAGGAGTAGGCTTTGTTGGTAAAGAAGAAGGAGCGGATCCTTCTAGTGTTGTTTACGACGGGATCGAAACGGCAAAAAAAGAAAAGTATGACGTGGTATTAATTGATACAGCGGGTCGTTTACAAAATAAAGTTAATTTAATGAAAGAACTAGAAAAAATGAATCGAGTTATCAAAAATCAGATTCCATCTGCGCCTCATGAAACCTTACTAATTATTGATGCAACAACAGGGCAAAACGGAATTTCACAAGCAAAAAAATTCAAGGAAATTACAGATATAACTGGAATCGTTTTAACAAAATTAGATGGTACAGCAAAAGGTGGAATTGTTCTAGCAATTAAAGAAGAAGTAAAATTACCAGTAAAGTATATCGGACTTGGAGAAAAGA
>CAZWZO010000122.1:0-3263 GCA_964638525.1 uncultured Muribaculaceae bacterium
AAAAAATAAAACCTCAAATACAAATACGCCACCAAAACTTTTAAAGTTAAGAACCGAACCAATTCCATATATAATATATAGAAGGGGACCTTTTTGTTCAAAGATTGTTTTATAAGGTACACCTCCACGAATCATTTCTTTACCAACCGTAAAAAAAGCATTGGCATCTTTCCATGTATTTATTTTATATAAAAAGGAATTTTTACTACATATAAGTAAAAAAAGAAACGATAATAATAAGCAATAACCAAATGGTTTTAAACATTTTAAATTTTTTTTCATATTTTCTCACACACTACACACACTTCTTTCTTGTCCATTGTATCATAGTTTATAAAAAAAGAAATGACAAATTTGTAATATTTGTTATTTTAAAAAATTCTTGTTTTTAGTATTCTTTCTGTATTTTTAAAATTAAGCTTTGCGATTTCGCTTAGTTTTTCTTGTCCATATTTTTCTACTACTTCTTCTCCAACAGCATCCACATTTGGACCTGCTCCTTTTACTAGAGGTATATGTAAAGCATCGCTTAGTTTATCAAACTCTTTTAAGAAGATATAACGACTAATAATTGAAGAAGAGGCAACCGCTAGGTTCTTATCTTCTGCCTTAGTCATAAAGGTAATATTTCTTTGAACATGACTCATACTATCAATATAACCATAGTAACGATTTTCTTTAGCAAACTCATCCACAATAATATAATCATATTTTGGCTTTTCTTCTTCTACCAACTGATATAATACTTTATTATGCATAATAGCTTTAATTTTATTCATGTTGTTATCTTTTCCATGCTTTTCGTTGTATTCTTTGTTTGATAAGATAAGAGTTCTATATTTAATCCTTTTGGCTATTTTAGGTGCAATTTCCAATATTTTTTCATCCGTTAATTTTTTGGAGTCCTTAATACCAAGCTGTTCTAAATAAGGAATGTCTTCTTTTTCTACAAAGCTAGCCGTTACAACGATAGGTCCAAAATAATCTCCTGTACCTACTTCATCAGAGCCAACACTACTACAATAATAATACTTACTTAACTCTTCTTTCGATGGAGTTTTTTCTAAAGATTGTCCATCCATCTCTAGCCACATTGTAGCATCTACATCGGCACTTGTCCCTTGAAACATTACTTTACCAGAGGTGTACATAGTAATTACGGTATCCATATCTTCTGCTTGGAAAACTACATAAGGAATTTCTTTTTGTCTTTTCTTATCCTTATAATATTCAATCATTTTTTTTCTTGTTTCTTCGCTTACTTTAATTACTTTGTTCATTTTAATCACCACTTAAATTATAACGAATATATTTTTGTTTTACAATCTTATAACTTTGATTTTACAAATATGGACAACAGCAAAAAAAATAAAGTTTTTAAAAGTAGGAAAATAGTATATAATGATAATGGAAATAAAAGAGGTGTTTTTATGAATGTTATAGATGCAGGTATTGTTTTAATTCTATTAGCTATGGGAGTATTGGGATTAAAAAGAGGCTTTTTTAAACAATTGGTTATGTCTTTAGGAATGATAGTGGTTTTACTTTTATCCTTAGCATTAAAAGATCCACTTGCTAGTTTCCTATCTACGGTTTTTCCTTTCTTTCCTTTAGCAAGTATAAAAGGAGTATCAAGTATATTTAATATTTTGTTTTATCAGGTTGTAGCGTTTATTATTATTTTTGGTATTTTGACTGTAGTATTTCATGTTGTACTTTTTGCAACGAATCTATTAGAAAAACTATTAAAGATGACAGTTATTTTAGCTATTCCTTCTAAAATATTTGGGTTTTTATTAGGATTAATCGAAGGATATATTTTGGTTTTTGCTCTTACTTTCTTATTAACACAACCAGCTTTAAATATAGATATAGTAAAGGAGTCAAAACTTCTACCACGTATTCAAAATTCGACGCCAATTTTATCAAATATGATGGATAATACTTATAGTACGTTTAAAGATGTTTATAATTTAAAAGATGTATATGATAAAGATAAAAATAAAAGTTATGATGAATTTAGTTATAAAGCTTTAAAAATTATGTTGGATCATGATTTCGTTAAACCTGATTATATTAAAAAGCTAGATGAAAAGGGAAAATTAAATATTAAAAATGTAGAAAAATTATTAGAGGAATACAATAAATAGAAAAGAGGAAGAAAAATGAAATATTTAGAAAATGAAGATTTTAAAGAAGAAGTAAAAGAAGGAAAGGTATTGGTTGATTTTTATGCGGATTGGTGTGGACCTTGCAAAATGCTTGGGGAGGTAATCGAAGAGGTAAGCCAAGAGATGGATATAAAGATAGTAAAAGTGAATGTAGATAAACATGCTGCTTTAGCAAGAGAATTTGGTATTATGAGTATTCCTTATATTGTTTTGTATGAAAATGGAGAAGTAAAACGAAGCAATTTGGGATTCATGATGAAAGAAGATTTAAAGAAGTTTATAGAAGGGTAGGCTTCTTTTTTTATGTATAAAATTTCTTTTTAAGTTCACGATTGTATTGCATATAATACCTCCCTATTGTCTATTTAATAATATAATTGTATAAATAAAATAAATAATTGTCTACTTAATGGTTTCAATTGTATATTTTTCCCTCTCACTTGTCTACTTTAAACTTATCACTACACAATAAAAATTTTACGTTTCATAAATTGTTGACTTTACGCGTCTGGGGGGGTATAATTTTAATGATAAGAATACAGACGGAGGAAAACTATGCAGAATGAAAATCAAATAAAAATAAATAAAATCGCAAAATTAACAGGAATTGTAATCGGTATTGTAATGGTTCTTGGGGTAAGTTATGCTCTTTTTCGAACTTACGCGACAGGAGAAAAGGATTCAGTAGTGAGTGCGGGAAAATTAGATGTTAGGGTAGAAAACGAGCAAAATGAAATCGCTATAAATAATGCGCTTCCTCAAACAGAAGAAGAAGGTAAACAAAATACACCCTATACATTTGATGTAATAAACAAGGGAAATATAAACGCTATGTATGATATGTATATTGAACTTAGTGAGGATACCACTCTTCCAGATAATACGGTACGTTACTATTTAACAAAGGTAGTGGATAATGAAGAGGTGGCACTTGATGAAAAAAGTAGTCATTACTTATCCGATGGAATCGACTCTGTCGATAAAAATAAAAAGATTTATAAAGTAGATACAAATGATTTAATCAAACCAAATGAAATAGTAAGTTATAAATTATATTTATGGATTGATTATGATGCTACAACAGAAGAAGCT
>CAZWZO010000123.1:0-3260 GCA_964638525.1 uncultured Muribaculaceae bacterium
TATAGATCTAACAATAACATTTATGCACAAATCATTGATGATGAAAATGGTATTACTTTAGTTTCAGCTTCAACTTTAGATTTAAAATTAAAAGCAAACAATATTGATGCTGCTAAAAAAGTTGGAGAAGCTATTGCAGAAAAAGCAGAAAAAGCTGGAATTAAGAAAGTAGTATTTGATAGAGGTGGATACCAATATCATGGACGTGTAGAAGCTTTAGCAGATGCTGCACGTAATAAAGGATTAGAATTCTAATAGGAGGGTATTTATGCAAAAAAGAAAAATGGCTCCAAAGGAAAAAACTTATGAAGAAGTAGTAGTTGAAATCAAGGGAGTTACAAAAGTAACAGAAGGTGGACGTCACCGTAGATTTTCTGCTACAGTAGTAGTTGGAGACAAAAAAGGAAAAGTTGGATTAGGTATTGGAAAAGCAAACGAAGTACCTGATGCAATTAAAAAGGCTATTCAAGCTGCAACAAAAAATATCGTTACTATACCTTTAACTGACGGAAGAACAATCGCACATGAAGCAATCGGAAGACAAGGAGCTGCAAGAGTTATGATTAAACCTGCTGCTGCTGGTAATGGAGTCATTGCTGGTGGATCGGTTCGTGCCGTACTTGAACTTGCTGGAATTAAAGACATTGTATCAAAATCACTTGGATCAAGAACAACAGCAAATATGGCTGCTGCTACAATTAATGCATTACAACAAATCAAAACCCCAGAAGAAGTTGCAAAACTTCGTGGAAAAACAGTAGAGGAGATTTTAGGATAATGAAATTACATGAATTACAAGTAAACCCAGGAGCAAAACAAACTAAAAAAAGAGTTGGTAGAGGTCCAGGTAGCGGTTTAGGAAAAACAAGTGGCAAGGGTCACAAAGGACAAAATGCAAGATCAGGTGGTGGAGTTAGACCTGTATTTGAAGGTGGACAATTACCTTTATATAGAAGACTTCCAAAAAGAGGATTTAGTAATGCAATGTTTAAAACAAGATACGCAGTTATCAATGTAGAAGATCTAAATAGATTTGATGAAGGTACAACAGTAACACCTGCTTTATTAAAAGAAGTAGGAATGGTAAAACAACAATTAGATGGAATAAAAGTGTTGGGTAGTGGAAAATTAGAGAAGAAATTAACTATTCAAGCTCACAAATTTTCACGTAGCGCTATGGAAAAGATTAATGAATCAGGAAGCAAAGCCGAGGTGATCTAATTATGTTTGCACCATTAAAGCAACTATTTACAAGAACGAATAAAGATTTAAGAAAAAGAATCTTGTTCACGCTTGGTGTATTAATTATATTTATCGTAGGTACTTTAATTCGAGTACCTGGAACACAAGATTTAACTGGAAGTTTAGGATTCCTTGAACTTATGAATGCAATGGGTGGAGGAGCTTTAAAAAGATTCTCAATCTTTGGTTTAGGGGTTATGCCTTATATCACAGCATCCATTATTATGCAATTGTTACAAATGGATATTATTCCATATTTTACAGAATTAAAGAATCAAGGTCATGTCGGAAGACAAAAGTTAAATCAAATAACAAGATATATGGGTATTGCATTTGCTTTTATAGAAGGATTTGCATTCTCTTATGCTTACTTAGGAAAAACAGTTACAACATTTGAGCATATCTATATTGCAATTGTTTTAACAGCTGGTACAGCATTCTTGTTATGGCTTGGTGATCAAATTACACAAAAAGGAATTGGCAATGGTGTATCTTTGATTATCATGGCTGGAATTATCGCCACATTACCTCAAATGTTTGTTACAGCTTTTAATGGGTTAGTAACAATTGGTACAACAGGCGAAACAGTAACAGGAATATTAAAGTTTATCGCATTTGTAGTTGTATATTTCTTAATTGTTATTGGCGTTATTTATGTCCAAGAAGCAGAAAGAAGAATACCAATTCAATATGCTAATAAATCAACTGTTGCTATGATTAAACAACAATTTATGCCAATTAAATTAAATTCTGCAAACGTTATTCCAGTAATTTTTGCTTCAAGTTTGATAGCTATACCAGCTACCATTGCACAATTTGTTGGAAACGAAGGATTTAAAAATTTTGTTAATAATTATATTATGTATACAACACCTGTAGGTTTTTGTTTATATGTAGTATTTATTATATTCTTTGCATATTTCTATACTTTTATTCAATTAAAACCAGATGAAATGGCAAAGAACTTACAAGATAATGGTGGATATATTCCAGGAGTAAGACCTGGTAAGGAAACAGAAAAATATATATCAAAAGTATTATCAAGAATCACAATCGTTGGAGCTATATTCTTAGTTATTCTAGCAGGTTTACCAATTGCCTTTAGTGCAATTACAAAACTTGATAGTTCTGTAAGTATTGGTGGTACAGGATTACTAATCGTAGTTGGTGTAGCGTTAGAAACTTACAAACAATTAGAAGGTAGCTTACTTGCAAGAAATTATAAGAAGGGATATCAAAGAAAAAGATGAAGAATATAATTTTATTAGCTGCGCCAGCCGCAGGTAAAGGAACACTTGCAAAAACACTTAAAGAAAAGTATAATCTAGCACATATTTCAACAGGAGATTTATTAAGAGATGCAACAAAAAAAGAAGATGAACTTTCAAAACAAATTTCAGATATGATGGCAAAAGGATTACTTGTAACCGATGAAATCATATATGAGTTATTAGAAAGAAGATTACAAGAAGAAGATTGCAAAAATGGTTACATCTTAGATGGATTTCCAAGAAATATAGAACAAGCTAAAAAATACGATGAAATTTTAGAAAAATTAAATATCGATTTAGGATGTGTTATTGAACTTGAAATACCAAAAGAAATATTAAAGATGCGTGCTACAGGTAGACGTTTATGTAGACAATGTGGAGCCATCTATCATATTTCATCTAATGGTATGCAACCTAAAGTAGAAGGTATTTGTGATAAGTGTGGTGGAGAAATCTATCAACGTAGTGATGACAATGAAGAAGCATTTGAAACGAGATATGCTACTTATTTAGAAAAAACAGCTCCTCTTGTTGATTTTTATTCCAATAAAGGAGTGTTATACAAAGTAGATAGCTCAAAAGATCCAGACTATACATTAAAACAAGTTTTGGAAATAATAGAAAAGTAAAAGAGGGATTTGATTGATTACTATTAAAAGTGAAAGAGAAATTGAATTATTAAGAATAGCTGGTAATATTGTCTATCAAACTCATCAGTACTTAAAGGGATTCTTAAAAGAAGGAATT
>CAZWZO010000124.1:0-3210 GCA_964638525.1 uncultured Muribaculaceae bacterium
TATTATTTTTTTCTCTTAATTCTTGTAACTCTTTTTCTAGTCTTGGAATTTCTCCATGTTTTAAAACAGCAGCTTTTTCCAAATCATATTCATTTTCTGCTTTTTCTAGTAAAAATCTTGCTTCTTCTAATTCTTTCTTTTTACTATTTATATTTTTACTAATATTTTTCTCTTCATTCCAAGATTCTTTTAATTTAGCTTCCTTTGCTTTTAACTCTTTTAATGTATCATCTATTTCAACCACTCTATGTTTTGATATTTCATCTTTTTCTTTTTTTATGGCTTGTTTTTCTATTTCCAAACGCATAATTTTTCTTGTTAAAGCATCAAGTTCTGTTGGAACGGAATCCATTTGAACACGAATTGTAGCACAAGCCTCATCAATTAAATCTATAGCTTTATCTGGTAAGTAACGATCTGTTATATATCGATTTGATAAAGTAGAGGCAGCAATTAAAGCTTTATCACTAATAGTTACTCCATGATGAATTTCAAATCTTTCTTTTAGTCCTCTTAATATAGTAATTGTATCTTCTACGGTTGGTTCACTAACTTTTATTTTTTGGAATCTTCTTTCCAATGCTCCATCTTTTTCAATATATTTACGATACTCGTTTAAAGTAGTTGCTCCAATTACATGGATTTCACCTCTTGCTAGCATTGGTTTTAATATATTAGAAGTATCCATAGCTCCTTCCATATTTCCTGAGCCAACGATTGTATGGATTTCATCAATAAACATGATGATTTCTCCTTCGCTCTTTTTAATCTCATTTAATACATTTTTTAATCTCTCTTCAAACTCACCTCTATATTTTGCTCCTGCTATTAAACTAGCCATATCTAATTCCCACACTTTTTTATTTTTTAAACTAGTAGGGACATCTCCTTTTACAATACGTAATGCTAGACCTTCTACAATAGCAGTTTTACCTACACCAGGTTCTCCTATCAAAACAGGATTATTTTTTGTTTTTCTCGATAGTACCCTAGTGATAGATCTAATTTCTTCATCACGTCCTATTACTGGATCTATTTTACCAGAGGCGGCATAATCTGTTATATCACGACCGTATTTTTCTAATACGTTTTCTTCTTGTTCATTGTTATTATACATAATATCACCCTCTTATTAATTTATTCATTACAAGCTATATTATACTCCTTTTTTAGCACTTGTCAATAATGAGTGCTAATATAATTAAAAAAAAGAAGATATTATTTAAATATCTGTAATGCTTTTTCAAGCTGTCTATCTTCTTTATCATTGCTAACTGTAATATCAGGAGTTAATCCTTTTTTCTCTACTGTTTTTCCCTTGGCTGTTTTCCATTTCTCTATTGTAACTTTATAAGAAGCTCCACTCGATAGTTTTACCACTTTTTGAACGCTTCCTTTGCCATAGGTTTTTTCTCCGATTAAAGTAGCATTATATTGTTCTTTTAAAGTGCTAGCTAAAACTTCAGCAGAAGAAGCTGTAGAACCATTAATCAAAACTGCAACTTTGATGTTTCTATTTTCTTTCGTTTCATCTTTTACTTTACTTGTAAAATTCTTTTTTTCTAACTGATATAACGTTGTACCCTTTTTTAAGAACATAGAAGCAATATCTCCTGCTGAGGAAATATACCCTCCAATATTATCTCTTACATCTATGATTAATCCTTTGATATTTTCTTTTTCTAATTCCTTTAATTCTCTTTCAAACTGTTTTTTTGTACTTTCTGTAAAGGAGGTAATCGTTATAATACCAACATTATTCTTTTTATCACTAGAAACAGTTGGATTATCTATTTTACTACGTTTTAACGTATAGGTTTCTTCCTTTTTATCTCTAAGAATCGTTATTTTTACTTTTGTATTTTCTCGACCAGCAATTAAATCACAAACTTCGCTTAATGTCATTCCTTTTATAGACTTATCATCTATTTTGGTAATCTCGTCCCCTTTTTTTAACTTTTCGTATGCTGGGGTTTCTTTATATACTTCTTCGACATAAAATCGATTATCTTTAGCTAAGATTCCACAACCAATGCCAATATATTTATCTTGTAAAGATTTATCTAAATTTTCTGTATCACTTTTATCTAAAAAGTTAGAATATTCATCATCTAGTGACTCAATCATTCCTTTGACAGCCGCATCTAATAAATTTTTATTATCTATATCATTGTAGTACTCACTTTTTATGTTTTGATAGGTTTCAATTATTTCTTCATAATCTGTCGAATACTTGTTGTAGATAATTGTTCCTTTAATAGCATAACTTGATATGGAGCCTACCATTATTCCAACTAAGAGCATGGCAACCATTAATATAGCTACTTCTCTTGTTGTAAATCCTCTTTTTTGTTCTTTTTCTTTTTTCTTCATAACTCCCTCTTCTATCAAAAAAGATTATTTTATTTCAAATAATCTTTGATCTTAGTTGCAGATTCTACATATGCATTTACTTTTCCATCTTTAATTGAAACCAATGTTGTTCCTTTTATTTTTAATTCTTTTGCATTTTTTGGATTTTTATTTGACGTTTTATCTGTTATATACTTTTTATTTTGTGATAAAGATAAATCAACCTTGTATACAGCCTTTGCACTTTCTTTTTCTTTGTAACTACTTATAGCTGTATCGATTGTATCTTGATCGTCTCCTTCAAAATCATAATAAACAACTATATATTCTTTATCATGTTGTTTGAATGTAGATCCTGCTAAAATATTTTCATATTGTATTTCTTTTTGTTCTGTCTTATCTTTAAATGATATTTCTCCCATAACAACAGCCGATACAAAATATACAGCGCCTACTATAAATATAACAATAAGCAAAACGATTATAGCTTTTGATAAACTAATACTGTTTTCCTTATCTAAATCACGCATGATTTCTTTTCCTTTTGATTCCTTTACTGTTTTTTGAGGTTTCTTTTTATTCTTCTCTAATTCTTTCTTTGTTTCCTTTTTCATAAAATCACCTATTAATTATTATAGCATCAAACAAACAAAAAATAAACAGCCTGTGTTTATTTTTGTTTCATTATTGGTACCAAGCTAATGGATTTTGCGACTTCTAAAAGTTCACTTTGTTTCATAGTAGTAGAGGTAATGTAGTAATCCACACCGCTAGATGTAAAGGTAATGGAACTATCGCTTAATGCTCCTACTGTATCTGTAAACATATAAGGTTCTCCCATAGTTGGAATGATCGTAA
>CAZWZO010000125.1:0-3207 GCA_964638525.1 uncultured Muribaculaceae bacterium
TCATCAATGATTTGTGCATAAATGTTAGTGTTAGATCTATAAACACTAAGTCTTGGTACAGCTGTTGTTCCAAAAACTTTTGTTCTTACTCTAGCATGTCTAACTTCACGCATACTATTACGAGATTCTTTTTTTATCATAAAAACTTCTCCCTTCTACCTATTAAGCAGCTTTCTTTCCTTCTTTACGACGAATATATTCATCTTTGTAACGAATACCTTTTCCTTTGTAAGGTTCAGGTTGTCTTACTTTTCTTACATTGGCAGCAAATTCTCCTACTAAAGCCTTATCAATTCCTTTGATAGTAATTTCAGTATTTCCATTTGCTTCTACAGTTAATCCATTAGGAATTTCAAGTTCAACTGGGTGTGAGTATCCTGCGTTAATTACAAGAGTGTTACCTTTTAATGTAAAACGATAACCTACACCAATGATTTCTAATCCTTTTTCATAACCTTTAGATACACCAACGATCATGTTTTGAATATTTGCGTTCGTAGTTCCGTGCATTGCTTTTAATTGTTCATTCTCTCTAGTTATAGTTAATTCTTCGCCTTCTACTGTTACATTTAATCCTTTTTTAAGTTCTAATTCCAAACTTCCTTTAGGACCAGTAACTTTGATCATATTATCTTTATTTTCTACAGTAACACCAGTTGGTATTACAAGTTTTCTATTTCCGATACGGCTCATATCAACACCTCCTAATCTCTTAACTTATTACCAAATATATGCTAATACTTCTCCACCTATATTTTCGCGACGAGCTTCTTTATCTGTCATAATTCCTTTAGATGTAGAAATAATTGCGATACCTAAACCATTTAATACTTTTGGTACTTCATTATTTTTAGCATAAACTCTTAATCCAGGTTTTGAAATACGTTTTAATCCTGTGATAACTCTTTCTTTGTTCTCTCCATACTTTAATGTAAGAACAATTGTTCCTTGAGTATCATCTTTAACTAATTTATAGTCTTTAATAAATCCTTCTTCTTTTAAAATTCTTGCAAGTTCACATTTTAAGTTTGAAGCAGGTACTTTAACTTCTTTATATCGCATTTGATTTGCATTTCTAATTCTAGTTAGCATATCTGCGATTGTATCAGTTACTACAGCCATTTATTATTCCTCCTTCCCAAACTACCAGCTAGATTTTTTAACCCCTGGTATTTGTCCTTTATAAGCTAATTCTCTAAAACAAATACGGCAAATTCCAAACTTGCTCATAACAGCATGAGGTCTACCACATCTTGAGCATCTTGTATATTTACGTACCTTAAACTTAGGTTCTCTATTAGCTTTAATAATCATACTTTTTTTTGCCATGTTTACCCTCCAATTACTTTCTAAAAGGCATTCCAAGTCCTTTTAATAAATCGTAAGCTTCTTCATTTGTTTCAGCAGTTGTTACGAATACAATATCCATACCACGTAATTTAACAACTTCATCGTATTCAATTTCAGAGAAGATTAATTGTTCTTTAATACCTAAAGTATAATTTCCTCTTCCATCAAATGCTTTATTACTAATTCCTCTAAAGTCTCTTACACGAGGAAGGGAAATACTGATTAACTTATCTAAGAAGTTATACATATTTTCTCCTCTTAAAGTTACTTTACAACCAATTGCTTGACCAGCACGAATCTTAAATCCGGCAATTGATTTCTTTGCTTTCGTAATAATAGGTTTTTGACCTGAGATAATTGCTAAATCTTTTACTGCTGCTTCTAAAAATTTTGAGTTTGATGTAGCATCACCTACACCAACATTAATAACGATTTTTTCTAACTTAGGAACTTCCATTATAGTTTTATAGTTGTGTTTTTCTTTTAAACTTGGAACAACTTCATTTAAGTATTTTTCTTTTAGGCGGTTCATAAATTACCCTCCTTCCAATTAATCAAGTTTTTCACTTGATTTTTTTGCTATTCTTATTTTTTTATTTGTTTTTTCATCAGTCATATGTCCAATTCTAGTTGGTTTTTTTGTTTTTGGATCGATTATCATAACATTTGATGCATGGATAGGTGCTTCTACTTCTAAAATTCCACCTGATTCTTGTCCATTTCCTCTTTTATGCTTTTTAACGATATTTACTCCTTCAACGATAACTCTGTTTTCTTTTCTTAAAACTTTCATTATCTTTCCTTCTTTACCTTTGCTAGAACCAGCTATAACTTTTACTTTGTCTCCTACTTTAAAGTTCATAATATCCTCCTTTATAGTACTTCTTTAGCCAAAGATACAATTTTCATGAAATCTTTATCATCACGAATTTCACGTGCTACTGGTCCAAAGATACGAGTTCCCATTGGGGTTTTATCATCTTTGATAATTACGCATGCATTGTCATCAAATTTAATGTAGCTTCCGTCTTCTCTTCTAACACCAAATTTTGAACGAACAACAACTGCTTTGACTACTTTTCCTTTTTTAACAGTTCCATTAGGTGTGGCTTTTTTAACTGTACCAACAACTATGTCACCGATATTTCCTGTTTTCACTTTGCTTCCACCTAATACACGGATAACTAATAATTCTTTAGCACCAGTATTATCAGCAACTTTCAAACGACTTTCTTGTTGAATCATAATTAATCCTCCTTCACCTAAGAGTTATAAAATAACTGCTTCTTTTACGATTTCTTTTAAATAGAAATGCTTTGTTTTTGAGATAGGTCTTGTTTCCACAATTCTAACTGTATCTCCAACTTTTGCTTTATTTGATTCATCATGTACTGCATATTTTTTAGAATATTTAACACGTTTTTTATACTTAGGGTGTGTCTTGTATGTTTCAACTAATACACTGATAGTCTTATCATTAGTTGCACTTACAACTACACCTGTAAATTCTCTATTTACTTTTTCCATTTAGACCCTCCTACTTTTCTAACTCACGTTCTTTTAAGACAGTCTTCATTCTTGCAACTGTATGTCTTAGCTCTTTAATTCTAGAAGGTTTTTCTAGATTTCCTGTAGCTTGTTGAAAACGTAAATTAAATAATTCTTCTTTGCATTCTTTAATCTTTGCATTGATTTCTTCAGTGGATAGTTCTCTTATTTCATTAGCTTTCACTTGAATCACCACTTTCTTCTTTTTTTACAAATTTTGTTTTAATTGGTAATTTGTGTGCAGCTAAACGAAGTGCTTCTCTTGCTACTTCTTCTGATACTCCAGAAATTTCAAACATGATCTTTCCT
>CAZWZO010000126.1:0-3200 GCA_964638525.1 uncultured Muribaculaceae bacterium
AACTTAAATTCATTTTTATATTCTAAAGATAAATCATATAAAGATGTCCCTTTTTTTACAAATATTTCTTTCCCCATTACTTTTATTCTTATATCGTTCATTCTATCACCTAGTATAATTATAACATAATAAGACAATTTTACTATGTATAATTTTTGAATTCTTAAACTAAAATATGTATAGGACGGTGATAATAAACATGACTCCAATCGTAATTGATAAAGAAAACAATATAGAAAGAAGTTATGATATTTACTCTAGGCTCTTAAAGGATCGAATCATTCTTTTAAGTGGCGAAATCGATGATGATATTGCAAATAGTGTAGTAGCACAATTGTTATATTTGGACTCTATAAACCAAGATGACATCCATTTATATATTAATTCACCAGGGGGTTCCATTACATCTGGAATGGCTATTTATGATACAATGAATTTTATAAAAAGTGATGTTTCTACTATTTGTATAGGCATGGCTGCAAGTATGGCTGCTTTCTTATTATCAAGTGGCAAAAAGAAAAAAAGATATATCTTACCAAATGCCGAAGTTATGATTCATCAACCACTTGGAGGAGCGAAAGGGCAAGCAACAGAAATAAAAATCGCGGCAGAAAGAATTTTGAAATTAAAAGATAAATTAAATAAGATTCTAGCAAAGAATACAAAAAAGAATTTAAAAACAATAGAAAAAGATACCGAACGTGATAATTTCCTAGATGCAAATGAAGCAATAGAATACGGTATCGTAGATAAGATCATATAAAAATAAAGTAAGAAAACCTTACTTTATTTTTTTAATATATTTACTTTTACTTTGGTAACTTTTGGTTCATAAGTAGCGCGGACATCTGCGCCTGTTACTTTTACTTCCACCTCATGTGTACCTACACCTAAACCATCTAAGTCGATATAAGCATTAACTGAAGAAGATTCCATATCTTTTAGTACGGATTTTGTACCACTTACTACTACAGAAACTTGACTGTCTTCTTTAGAAGAAGCTTGAACTTTTAAGCCCGATGCTAAGTTCTTTGTTTCAATGTATACATCATCAAATGTAATCGAATCAGACAAATCTCCTACCGTTACTTTTACTTTTGCCTTCGTAATACTTAATGTTTTTGCTCCCTTAGGTTTATCAATAGTAACATTATACTCCTTATCTACAGCTAAACCTTTTACATCAAGTTTTACTGGTATAGAATCAATTTTCTCTAAAGCTTTTTGTGAACCATATACAACAACAGTATTCGTATCAGAAGAAATATTTTCAATACCTTTACCAAACGCTAATGTTCCATCAGGTATATACTTAATAGGTACACTCTTAGATGGAGATTCTATTTTTACCTTGGCATTTACTTTTTTAGGAACAATTTCCACATCCACTACTTTTCCTTCAGAATCATAAGCTACTAAAGGAACATTTTCAAGAGTCATCTCTCCTGCTGTTGGCGATTTCATATTATTTACATCTACCAATGCTTTTATAGAAGCCACTTGTTCTAGACGATACTCTGCACTTTTAATAACAACATCACTACTAGATAAATCTACATCTGTAATTTGTAATTTATCATTCAAAGATTCTTCATGTAACACATCATAAGATAGATTCATCTTTTTAGATTGTTTTTCATAAATAACAATCGATGCAGTAGAAGGATCCAATTTATAATCAACCGAAGCTACGTCTTGTGAATATTTTAACTGTACAGTATGACTACCTGGTCCTAAATCACTTAAATCTACTGAAACTTCCTGCGTTGGATATTGCTTTGCTAAATAAACATCTGATTTTCTACCAATTAAAGTAATATCCACTGTTTCAGGAAGACCGTCTACTACATAAGATTCTTCATTATAAATAGCTTTTACTTTTTGTCCATATAAAACCTCAGCCGAATTATCAAGTAAACTAACGGTTTCTCTATCTACTAAGAAAAATACAAGTAAAGCAATTGCTAGAGAAAAAACGATCAAAAATTGTTTGTTATTAATCAAGCGATCAAATAATCCATTTTTACCTTTTTTAGAATCCGTATATCTTACAAATATCTTAGCTAGTGGTGTAATAAGAATTTTATCAAATACACTATATATAGCTTTTAGAATATTTAATATAAACAAACCAATTGCATTAATTATTCTCTTCATATATCTCTTCCTCTTCCATCTCATTTGAATACTCTAAGTCTTGAGTTGGTTTTAACTCATCTATTAACATCATTCTAAGTTCATCCATAGTCAAATTGTAGAATAACTCGCCCTTAAGAGCAATCGATACTTTTCCCGTTTCTTCTGAAACAACAACGATAATAGCATCCGTTTCTTCACTAAGTCCTATAGCCGCTCTATGACGAGTACCAAGAGTCTTTCTTCCTTTTACATTATTACTTGTAGGAAAAACGGCACTAGCGCAAGTAATACGATCTCCTTGAATAATAACACCACCATCATGAAGTGGATTATTTGGGAAGAAAATCGATACCAAAAGTTCACTCGTTAAATCTGCATATAAATTCTTTGCCTTAGCAATATAATCCGATAAGCTTACATCTCTTTCTATAACGATTAAAGCTCCTATTTTTGCCTTACGCATTGTATCCACAGCTTGTGTTAATTCATACACAACTCTCTCACGTTCATCAACGGTAAGAACCTTATGTCTACCCAACAATTGACTCTTCCCTAATTGCTCTAAAATACCACGGATTTCTGGTTGGAAAATAATAATAATAGCAAGAGGTCCCCACATAATTACATATTCAAGTAAAAGTCCTACTGTTGTAAGGCCAAGTATGCCACTTATAAATTTTAAAACCAAAATGATGATAACACCCTTAAGTAATAAACTAATTTTTACATTATTTTTAATATTTTTAAAGATATAATAAAACATAATCCATACAATGGTAATATCAAGTACCTTTTTTACTATATCTAAAACACTCGCTAAAGTCATAAAAACACTCCTTTTTTTCTTATTATATCATACTACTTATATAACCTCATCTTTATGAGTAGAAATTACCTCTTCCTGTTTTTGTTCTTTTGTGTTTGCAACAGTTTGATTCATCTGAGGAATATAGGAATCGTGTGCAATAATCTCCTCACCTTTATCATATAAAGTACGATCTCCTAAAATAATTTCATTTTCGTTTCCTTTATTGTAATTTCTAGTTAAAATATGATCGTTT
>CAZWZO010000127.1:0-3196 GCA_964638525.1 uncultured Muribaculaceae bacterium
GATGTGTTATTGAAGAATTTCTTAATCACGGATATTCTTTCACTCAAATATCAAACAGGTTAGGTAGACATAGAACCGCTATTTCTAAAGTTTTTCTTTAAAATAATTTAAATACATTCCTATTTTGACAACACAAGACACTAATCCAAAAAATCATAAAAAAAGACAACCTTTCGTTGTCTTACTATTTAACTAATAATTTCTATTTCTTAAGAATGGTGGAATTTCAAATTCACTGTCTGCTGCTGTAGAAGTTTCGCTTTCAGATGGAACTTCAGCACTATCTTCACTTGCCATAACTTCTACTTCTTTAATTGGTCTTCTTGTTGTATTTTGAACGTTGTTATAAAGGGGTTGAGCTTTTTTATCAAAACCTGTAGCAATGACAGTTACAATTACTTCGTCTGTTAAATTCTCATTAATAACAGAACCAAAGATTGTATTGATATCTGTGTTTGATGCACTACGTACTACTTCTGCAGCTTGTTCTGCTTCAAATAAAGTTAAGTTTACCCCACCAGTAATGTTAATAATTGCATCCGTTGCTCCTTCGATAGATGTTTCTAATAATGGGGAAGACACTGCTTGTTTTGCCGCTTCAATTGCTCTTTCTTCTCCTACACCAATACCGATACCAATAATAGCGTTTCCTGATTTTTCCATAACGGCTTTTACATCGGCAAAGTCTAAGTTTACAAGTCCTACTACTGCAATTAAATCAGAAATAGATTGTACACCTCTTCTTAATACATTATCAACTTCTTTGAATGCTTCTAACATTGGTGTTGATTTATCAATAATTTCTCTTAAACGATCATTTGGAATTACGATTAGGGTATCAACGTGTTCTTTTAATGATTCTAACCCTACATTCGCATTATCCATTCTTTTCTTTCCTTCAAAAGAGAATGGTTTGGTTACAATGGCTACAACTAATGCTCCTAATGATTGTGCAATTTCAGCAATAACTGGAGCAGCACCTGTACCAGTACCTCCACCCATTCCACAAGTGATAAATACCATATCGGCACCACTTAAGGCATCTTCAATCTCTTTTTTTGATTCTACAGCTGCTTCTTTTCCGATTTCTGGTTTGGCTCCTGCACCTAAACCATCTGTTAAAGAAGCTCCTATTTGAATCTTTATATCCGCTTTCGAATTATTTAATACTTGTAAATCTGTATTAGCAACAATAAATTCTACTCCCTTTACTCCTGTTTCTATCATACGATTAACGGCATTTCCACCGCCACCACCAACACCAATAACTTTGATCTTGGCTAATTGATCCATTTCTAATCCACCTAACATAATATCCTCCTAATTCCCTGTAAACATATCAAATACTCTACTTATTATATTGCTATCTTCTGATACTGAACTTTTCTTTTTATTCATAAGCGCTTTATCATCAGATATCATAGAAAATTCTCTATCTCTTAAATTCATTTTATAATCAAAATGTTTAATCAAACCTATTGCAGAAGAATATTTATTATTCCTAATTCCCATATTTGTAATATTATGAACCACTGCAATTTTACCAAAAACATTTTCTATTACATACTGGAAGCCAGCCATTTCGCTTACTCCCCCTGTGACTATTATATAACTAATTTCGCGCTTTGTTAAGTCATTTATGCTATTTTTTGCAAATTTTAGTATTTCCATAAGCCTAGATTCCACAACATCTGAAATCTCATATTGATTAATAATAAGCTTTTCTCCTACTTTTGATTTAATCTCAACAACATCATTACTATCTGTATATTTTTTATTACTAACTGCGAAAGTTTCCTTTAAATTTCTAGCTGTTGTGCCATCTACTCTATATACATAAGAAATATCATTATCGATATTTTTTGAACCAAATTCCAATATTTTGTTCTTAATCATAATTCCCTTATTATAAATGGAAACATTGGTAATATCCGCACCAATATTGATAATGGCTCCAACCTTGCTATCGGATTCTTTGCTTTTTATTTCATAGTAATCCCCTGTTGCTGAAAAAGCCATATCCACAATTTCAATATTGCATCCTTTAAACACTTCTATAATTGGATACAAATAAGCCTTTGGGATACTTGTCATTACTGCTTTTACAGATAAATCTTCTCCATAAAGACCAAAAGGATTTTTTACTCCATCCTTACTATCATCTACACTAAATTGTATAGTTTCTACAGTAACTACCTCATAATTTTCTTTTCTTTTCGATAAGACGGCTTGTTTTATACAATTACTAATGTCTGCACCAATAACCGTACCATCCTCCCCACTGATTTTACAATCTCCTTTTATAATATCGAAGATACAATTATTAGATGGGACCGTGATAATAGCTTGATTGATTTTAAAGTCAATTTGTTTTTCAATCTCTTCTTTAGCAAGCTTAATAGATTGAATTGCCATTTTCACATCAGAAATAATACCTTTTTTAATTCCAACACTCCTGATAGAACTTTTTGCTAGAACATGAAACCTTCTATTTAGCTTTTCTGCCACTATCATTTTTATACTATCAGAGCCTAAATCAATGCTTGTATAAATCTTTCTCATATTTTTAACCTCTTATCTACTATTTCCATTATACTAAAAAAGCAATTACTCGTAAAGTTTTTTTGTTATTTTAAAATCTCAATATAAAAAAAGAATAAGCGTATTACTTATTCTCTATGCTCTTTTCTTTGATTTCTTGTTTTATTAAATTAACAAAATCTTCTATATTTAAAGTTGTTGTTTCTCTTGATGCATGTAATCTATAACTAACTTGTTTTTTCTCTTTTTCTTGGTCTCCTAAAATTAGGGTATATGGTATTTTTTTCGTTTGACTTTCTCTCATTTTGTATCCTAATTTTTCTTCTCTTTGATCCAATTCAACACGAATATTTTCTTCTTCTAATCTTTCCTTTATTTTATTTGCATATTCTAAGTGGTATTCTAAATTTACTGGAATAATATTTACTTGGACAGGAGACAACCATAATGGTAATGCTCCTTTTGTTTCTTCTAAGACAAAGGCCATGAAACGATCAAGTGAACCAAGAATTGCTCTATGAAGAACAACGGGTGTTTTCTTTTCTCCGTCTTTATCTACATATTTTAAATCAAATCTTTGTGGAAGACAGAAGTCAAGTTGGCAAGTAGAAAGTGTAATTTCATTTCCAACAGCGGGTCTTACATTTACATCTAG
>CAZWZO010000128.1:0-3124 GCA_964638525.1 uncultured Muribaculaceae bacterium
TCTTCATCATTATATATATTGTTAATATGTTTTACAATCGCAGGTCTTTGAACATGAAATAAATTTGCAATCGCATTAGCACTTAACCACACATTATCTTCTTTTAAAACAACTTCTACTTTTGAATTACCATTTTCATCTTCATAAAATATGATATCACTTTCATTTCCTATTGAATTTTCATTCATACATCTCACATCCTTTCAAATTAATTTTTAGTTAGTATATTTTTCTTTATGTGAGTAATGCGGTATATTGGAACATATACTCTTCTCTCAACCTACCAGCTAAATCTTTTAATTTTTATAAAAAATAATCAATTTATATAAAATTTTTGATTTTTCATTTTTTATATATTTACCTTCTTTTCAAAACACAAACGGTCTCAACATGATATGTATTTTTAAACATGTCCACAACACTTACTTCTTTTAAATTATAGTTTTTTCTTAGTTTTTCTATATCTCTTGCTAAAGTCATAGGATCACAAGAAATATAAATTATAGCTTTAGGAAGGGATTTTTTTATCATAGTAATGACATGATCCTCTAATCCACTTCTTGGAGGATCCACCACAATTAAATCAATTTTTTCTTTTATTTTATCAATCTGCTGTTCTGCTTTTCCTTGTAAAAAAGAAATGTTTTTAATCTGATTTTTTTCTTTGTTTTCATTCGCAGACTCTATACTTCTTGGATTTATTTCAATACCAATTACCTTTTTTACATAGTCACTTAATAAAATACCAATTGTACCTGTACCACAGTATAAATCCAAAATCGTATTGTATTTCTTACTTTTTACATAATCAATAGCCATCTGATAAAGATTTTCTACTTGTTTTTTATTTACTTGATAAAAGGAATCTTTTCGAATAACAAATTTTTTACCTAAAAGTTCATCCAAAATATAATCATGATTTACTATTTCTTTTTCATTTATTACAAGATTATATTTAGAAAACATCTCAATAAAACTTGGATCTGTCTCTCCATTTATTAAAAGCATAATTTCCAACAAGGAAGAGCGAATGGTTATCTCTTTTATTTTTGTCTTCGTACTTTTTAAATAAGTATTTAATTCTTGTATTACCTTGTTTATCTTCTTATCAACCAAAAGACATTCTTTAATTTCTACTAAATCTTGTGATTTTTCTTTGTAAAAACCAAGTTTATTATTTTTGATGTGCAAAGTTACTTTATTACGATAAAATAAGTCTTCTGCTTTATAATATTTCTTTATTTTAATATACTCATACTTTGTGTATCTTTGTAAAATATTTTTCACTTTGTTCTTTTTAAATTCTTCCTGTTTTTCATCACTAAAATGAGCAATAGAACATCCGCCACATACTTTGTAATAAGGACAGGAATATTCTACTCTTTCTTTGCTTTTTTCTATAAACTTTATAGGTTTTGCTAAATTGTATTTCTTTTTGCTGGAAGTAATTTCAACTTGAAGTGTTTCTTTATCCAAAGCATTTTCTACAAAAGTAATTTTTCCATCTATAAAAGCAATTCCTCTTCCAAAATGATCCAAGTTTTCAATCTTTACCGTTTGACTCATATATAATTCACCACCTTTATTATATAAAAATTCTTTTTGAATGTAAAATTTATTCTTGTATAGATTTCTTTTTCTTTTCCATATTAATAATGGTGATACTATGAAAAATGTATTGGAACGACTTAAAAAGGATATTGGACGTAGTGATGATTTTATATATAAGGAACTTTCTTTTTTAGATAAGAAACTTGTGATTGTTTATTCGGAATATATTACTTCAACAGAACTTATTAATGACTTTGTGCTTCGTCCTATTTTACGAGTTCAAAAAGAAAGTCTCTTACAGCCTGATGTTTGTAGCTATTTACTAGAAATCTTACCTGATAACAATGCTAAAAAAATAGAGGAATATAAAGAAGCACTTGACCTTTTGTACAATGGACATTGTTTATTAATACTTAATGATACCATTCTTGCAGTAGAGGTGCGTGAAAGCTTATCAAGGGGAATTGATGACCCTAAAAATGAACCTGCTTTACAAGGACCTAAAGATGGATTTTGTGAAAATGCAAATACCAATCTAGGTCTTTTGCGAAAAAGAATAAAATCGAATGATTTGTATATCGAAACTATGACAATCGGAAAATCTACTAAAACAAAAGTGGGTGTTTTATACATGCATTCCATTTGTGAGGAAAAACTAGTAAAGGATATCCTAAAACGGTTAAAAGCAATTAATTTAGACGGTATCATAGATAGTGGTTATATTAAAAGATATTTAGGAGATAAAAACCATTTCTTTCCTACAATTTTATCAACACAACGTTCTGATCTTGCAGCCATGTCCTTACTCGAAGGAAAGGTAGTTCTTATCGTTGATAATAGTTGTTATGCATTAATTCTGCCTACTTTCTTCATTGATTATTTTCATAACCCTGATGATTACTACCAAAAATACACAAGTGTTTCGTTTATAAGAATTATACGATTGTTTGCCTTCTTGCTTTCTATTTTCTTACCAGCTTATTATATTGCCGTTACTACGATTAATCACGACGCTATCCCTATTAACATGCTGATTAACTTCACCTCACAAAGACTCACTGTCCCCTTTCCTTCTTTAATCGAAGCCTTAATTATGAGCGTAGCGTTTGAAATACTTAGAGAAAGTGATATGAGAATGAGTACCAACATAGGTACAGCCGTTTCCATTCTAGGTGGACTTGTGCTAGGAGATGCCGCGGTTTCTGCTGGAATTGTTTCGCCTATTATGATTATTGTAATTGCTTTATCCGCCATTTCGGGATTAGTATTTACATCCGTAGAACTTACTTCTGCCATAAGATTCTGGAGATATATCTTTATGTTCTTAGGTGCTTTTTTAGGAATTTATGGGTTATTTATTGGTCTTTTATTCCTAATTATTTCTCTTGCAAAAATTAATCATTATGATAAACCTTATCTTTATCCATTCGCACCTTTTCATAAGAGGGACTTAGAAGATTCTTTTGTATTTTTACATAGAAAAATAAAACGTAGAAACCCATACTTAACTAAAAATATTATAAGGGGGAGACAATGAAAAAATGGATACTTTTACTTATAGGTAGTCTTTTCT
>CAZWZO010000129.1:0-3115 GCA_964638525.1 uncultured Muribaculaceae bacterium
AATATTAAAGACAAGACTTAGAGAATTAGCCTTTTTAAACAAGGGATTGAGGATTTCTTTATATGATTTAAGAGAAGATAATAAAAAAGATTCCTTTCATTACGAAGGTGGAATAGTTGAATATGTACATATGCTAAATCAGGATAAAAAGCCTATTCATGAAACCATTATTGATTGTACAGGTAATGAAGATGATATAGCTTTAGAAGTGGCTTTACAGTATAACGAAACATATAATTCAAGCATTTATTCTTTTGTTAATAATATAAACACACCTGAAGGTGGTACACATGAAGATGGTGTAAAAAGAGCCTTAACACGTATTTTAAATAAGTATGCAAAGGATAATGGTATTTTAAAAGATAAAGACGATTCTTTAAGTGGAGATGATGTTAAAGAAGGATTAACTATGATTGTGTCTATTAAACATCCAAATCCACAATTTGAGGGGCAAACAAAGACAAAACTTGGAAATAGTGAATGCCGTGCTATTTCTGATCGTATTTTCTCAGCAGCATTAGAAAGATTTTTAATGGAAAATCCAGATCAAGCTCGTGTTATTATCGATAAAGGAATGACAGCTTCTCGTGCTCGTGTTGCAGCGAAAAAAGCGCGTGAGTTGACAAGAAGAAAAGGAGACTTGGACGTAACAAACTTCTATGGAAAACTTTCGGATTGTAAGAGTAAAGATCCTTCTGAATGTGAAATTTTCTTAGTCGAGGGAGATTCCGCAGGTGGATCAGCTATTAAGGGAAGAGATAGTATGAGACAAGCTATCTTACCACTTAGAGGAAAGATATTAAACGTAGAAAAAGCAAGATTAGATCGTGCTTTGTCCAATGAGGAAATAAGAACAATTATAACTGCATTTGGTACAGGAATTGGGGATGATTTTGATTTATCAAAGTTGAGATATGACAAAATTATTATTATGACTGATGCCGATGTAGATGGCTCTCATATTCGTGTCTTATTATTAACGCTTTTTTATAGGTTTTTTAAGCCAATTGTAGAAGCAGGACATGTATATGCTGCTCAACCTCCTTTGTTCGTTATAAAGCACGGAAAAACGATTAAATACGTTTTAAATGAACAAGAAAGAGATGAATACTTAGCGACATTATCTCCTAATACAAAATATGATATTATGCGTATGAAAGGTTTAGGAGAGATGGATGCGGAAGAATTAAATGAAACAACCATGGATATAGAAAAACGTGTTTTAAGACAAATTACAGTAGAAGATGCTATGTCTGCTGATGATACATTCTCTAAATTGATGGGTGAAGAAGTAGGACCAAGAAGAACATTTATTGAAGAAAATGCAGTTTATGTTCAGAATTTAGATATATAGGAGGGTTTTATGGATAGATTAGAAAAAAATAATATAGTAAAAGAGGTAAGAGATTCCTTTTTAGAATATTCCATGAGCGTTATTGTCGCAAGAGCATTACCAGACTTACGTGATGGATTAAAGCCTGTACATCGTAGAATTTTATATTCTATGTATGAGTCAGGATATACCCCTGATAAGCCTCATAAAAAAAGTGCAAGAATTGTCGGAGATGTTATGGGTAAATATCATCCACACGGTGATAGTTCCATTTATGAAGCTATGGTAAGAATGGCTCAAGATTTTTCTTATAGATATATGCTTGTAGATGGTCATGGTAATTTTGGTAATATTGAAGGTTACGGCGCAGCAGCTATGCGTTATACAGAATCAAGGCTTTCAAAAATATCACTAGAATTACTAAGAAATATCAATAAAGATACAGTAAACTTTATACCAAACTTTGATGAATCCGAAAAAGAACCAGAGATATTACCTTCAAGATTTCCAAATATATTGGTAAATGGTACAATGGGTATTGCAGTAGGTATGGCTACCAATATTCCACCACATAACTTAGGAGAAGTTATAGATGGTTGTATTGCTTATATAGATAAACCTGACATTGAATTAGATGAATTAATGCAATATATTAAGGGACCTGACTTTCCAACAGGTGGAATTATATTAGGAAATAGTGGTATCAAAAAAGCTTATGAAACTGGACGAGGAAGCATTACTATACGAAGCAGGGCTACAATAGAGGAAAAAAATGGAAGACATTATATTATTGTTGATGAAGTACCTTATGGTGTAAATACGTTAGAGTTAAAAAATAAGGTTGCAGAATTAGTACATAATAAAACAATTGATGGTATAACAGACTATCATACAGACTTAAAAAATGGTGTAAAAATCACTATTACATTGAAAAAAGATGCTAATCCACAGGTTGTGTTGAACAATTTATATAAACATACAGCTTTCCAAACAAATTATGGAATAATTTTCCTTATGTTAGATCAAGGTGTTCCAAAAACCTTAGGATTAAAGGATATTATTTCTAAATATGTGGAATATCAAAAAGAAATAATTATTAGAAGAACAAAATTTGATTTAGATAAAGATGAAAAAAGAGCTCATATATTAGAAGGTTTGAAAATCGCTTTAGATCATATTGATGAGATTGTTAAATTAATTCGTGGTGCGAAGAGTGATACAGAAGCTTTAGCTGGGCTTATGAGCAAATTTTCTTTAACAGAACCACAAGCACAGGCAATTTTAGAAATGAAATTGAGACGTTTAACAGGTTTAGAAAGAGATAAGATAGAAAACGAATTAAAAGATTTATTAGCAGAAATAGATGAATTAAGATCTATTCTAGCCAGTGAAGCTAAGGTATTGGATATAATTAAGAAAGAAATGTTAGAAATCAAAAATAAGTTCGGTGATGAAAGAAAGACTTCAATCGATATGACAGCTATTGATTATATCGAGGATGAATCCTTAATACCAAATGATGATGTAATTGTTACATTAACGAATAAAGGTTATATAAAAAGATTAAAAAATGATACTTATAAAACACAAAATAGAGGTGGAGTTGGAGTAAAAGGTATGTCTACCAATGAAGAAGACTTCGTAGAACACTTAATTTCGATGAAAACACACGACTATTTATTGTTCTTCTCAAATTTAGGACGTGTATATCGTATAAAAGGATATGAAGTTCCGGAATATAGTAGACAATCAAAAGGATTGCCAATAGTTAATTTATTACCA
>CAZWZO010000130.1:0-3065 GCA_964638525.1 uncultured Muribaculaceae bacterium
CTTACACCTAGTGCTTATGGATGATAAAAAGGTAATTAGTTTGTTATCTTCTCCAGAAGCACTAGGTGTAAGTGAAGAGGAAATTATGTGTCCAACTGGAACACTAGGACTTCCTGAACTTGGAACAAGGTTTGTTATTCAAATGCTTGTTGAGACCAAACCAAAAACATTTGGTGAACTTGTAAAAATATCAGGACTTTCTCACGGTACAGATGTATGGACTGGAAATGCGCAAGAATTAATTAAAAATAAAATTTGTGAATTTAGTCAAGTTATTGGGTGTCGTGATGATATTATGGTTTATTTGTCTTACCACGGTTTAAAACCTTTGGATGCTTTTAAAATCATGGAGTTTGTTCGTAAAGGAAAGGCAACAAAGGATCCAGAAACTTGGAAGAAGTGGGAAGCAAAAATGAAAGAAGCCAATATTGCTGATTGGTATATTGAAGCTTGTCATAAAATTAAATACATGTTCCCAAAAGCCCATGCTTGTGCTTATGTTATGAGTGCTCTTCGTATCGCATGGTTTAAAGTTTACCATCCAATTTGGTACTACACAGCGTTCTTTTCTGTACGTGTTAGTGATTTCGATATCATTACGATGATAAAAGGAACCGAAGCTATAAAAGAACGTATGGCAGAAATTCAAAACAAGGGATACGAAGCAACAAATAAAGAAAATAGTATTGCTGATAGTTTGAAGGTAGCTCTTGAGGCTACTTGTAGAGGAATTAAGTTTGCTAATATTGATTTAAATCGAAGTGAAGCCATTAACTTTGTTATCGATGAAGAAACCAATGCTTTGATACCACCATTTCGTACTATTGATGGACTAGGGGATACAGTTGCAAAAACAATTGTAGAAGCAAGAAAAGAACAGCCTTTTTTAAGTAAGAATGATTTACAAACAAGAGGAAAAGTGTCAAAAACATTAATGGAAAAAATGGATTCTATGGGAATTTTAGATGGATTGCCAGAATCAAATCAGCTTTCTCTTTTTTGACAAAAATGAGTGAAAATGCTATAATGAGCGTGTTTATAAATAGAGTTTAGGATGGTGAAAATCATGAGTGAGGAAGAAAGAAGAAGGTTGGAAGAGAGAATTCAAGTTTTGCAAGATTCGATAGATGATATTGATATTAAGCTTACAGAAGCAAATCAAAAATTTAGAAATATACATAGTAAAGTACAAACTTATCAAGACTCTTATCAAGATTTAAAGAATTTTGTTGATAAAAATAATCCTGATGCTATTACTTTCTTTGATGAAAATGATTTGAGAAACGAAACTCTTTCCTCTGCAATTTCTAAAACAAATAATAAACAACTTCATGATTTGAAGGCGGATTTAGAAAGAAAAAGACTTGCTTATGAAAAATCATTGAAATATGAAGAAAAAAGTGAGGAAGATTTAATACAGCAAAAACAAGTTGAGTATCAAAAAGAAAAAGCTACAAAGGATTATAGTAACAAATATTCTACTCTTACTAAAAAGGAAAGATTTAAATATGAAAGACTTAAGGAATTAAGAAGAGATAGAAAAATTTATATTCCTTTAGCGGTAGTTGGATTTATTGCAGGTTGTACAGCTAGTTTTGGTGTAGGAATTGTCGTTGCGGCTGGGGCCATTGGAACGGTTGTTGCGGCACGAGTTATCCATAATAAGAGCATACTTCGTCGTTTAACGACTTCAGATGTTTCTAAAATGACAGAAAAGGAAGCAAGAATTTATCATATACAAGAATTGAAGGAGAGCTACCAAACAGCTAAGTCTTATTCTAAAAAAGAGGGACAAGCAAGATTACAAAATGAAATGATTCAAACTGCGAAAAAAACAGAAAATATGATACAAAAAAGACAGGCGGATCATCAAGTTTATGAAAAGACGGAGGAAAAGTACAAAAAAGCCGTTCAAAAATATAATTCTTATTTAGAACTATGTCAAAATAAGCAGATGGATATGAAAGAAGCGAAAGACAATTTAGATCGTATTAAACCTATAGAAGATGATATTGTAGAAATGATTGATAAATTAAATGAAGTAAAAGAAAGAAAACAACAGGAAATAGATGAGAAAAAACAAAAACTTAGTGGCAAACAACCAAATGATTCTCAAAAAACAAATAGCGATATAAATAATAATACAGGACATAAAAAATAATAAAACAGATCTCAATAGATCTGTTTTTGTGTATTATTACTACTATTTAATACAATTCCTATAATTAGCATATAAGAAATTAAAGAAGAACCTCCATAACTAATAAAGGGCAAAGTAATTCCTGTAATAGGCAGCAATCCCAAAGTCATAGATATGTTTTGAATTTGTTGGTATAAAAGCATTCCTAAAAGAGCAAAGACCAAATATTTATCTATTCCGTGATTTTTTTTACTAATATATAGCAAGCGAAAATCAAAAAGCACAAGTAAAAAAACGAATAGAACTGAACCAAATAATCCAAAAGAAGAAGCATAAACAGAAAAGATGAAATCCGTTTGTGGCTCTGGAAAGTATAAAGGAAGGTTATTAAATCCATGTCCAAATAATCCAGAAGATCCTATAGAAGTAAGTGAATTTTCTAATTGGTATCCAACTCCACTTTGCCAATCGAGTATCCTTTCCAAACGATAAAAGAGTTCAGTAGAAAAAAGCTTAATAAATAAATTCTTATTGAAGAAATAGAAATAAAAAATAAAGCCAAGTATACTAATTAGTAATAAAAATCCAATTAAGAACCAACTTTTATTTATATTGGAGGCCAAAAGAATAAAAAAAGCAATAACAAAGTAAATAATTACAACTCCTGTGTCTGGTTGTAAAAAGGTAAGGAAACTAGGAATCATAGTAAGAAATAGTATTTTAAAAATAAAAGCAATTTCTTCTTTTTTTGTATGTTTTTCTTCCTTGTTGAATTTATCTGCCTCGGTTGCAAGGGTGATGGCTAAGAATATTTTCATAAATTCGCTTGGTTGGAAACTTCCTATTTTTGGAATCAAAAACCAACATCTAGAGCCATTTATGTTTGGGCCGAAAAATAGTAATAAAAGCAATAAGAATTTATTTA
>CAZWZO010000131.1:0-3044 GCA_964638525.1 uncultured Muribaculaceae bacterium
ATTTCTTAAGATTTATGGATCCACATAATGATAAAGAATTTGCTTCTATGGATGCAATGAAATATTGGAATAAAGTAAATTGGTATAATGGTGGTATGGAACATACAGCTAGGCATTTACTTTATGCAAGATTCTGGGTTCAATTCTTATATAACATTGGACTTGTGCCACACAAAGAAATGATTGATACAAGAGTTTCTCATGGTATGGTACTAGGATCAAACAATGAAAAAATGTCAAAATCAAAAGGAAACGTTATTAATCCAGATGATATTGTAAAAGAATATGGTGCAGATACTTTAAGAGTTTATGAGATGTTTATGGGAGATTATACACAAGATGCGCCTTGGTCTACAGACTCATTAAGAGGTTGCAAAAGATTTATTGATAAAGTTATTCGTTTAAAAGATAAAATAAACGAAGAGACAGGATATTCAAAAGAACTAGAATCATTAATACACAAAAGTATTAAAAAAGTAGAAAATGATTTAGTTACACTAGCTTACAATACAGCTGTTTCTACTTTGATGATTTTAACAAATGCCTATGAAGACAAAGGAAGCATTACAAAAGAGGAATATCGAGTATTACTTACATTGTTAAATCCAATCGCACCACACATCACAGAAGAATTAAATGAAGAATTAGGATTCACACCAATTTGTGAAAGTACTTGGCCAAAATATGACGAGGAAAAAACAATTGATAACGAAAAGACAATTGGAGTACAAGTAAATGGAAAAGTAAGAACAACTATTACGATTTCTATAGATGAAAGTGAAGAAGAAGTAAAAGAAAAAGCTTTAAAAGATGAAAATGTAAAAAGACACATTGAGGGAAAAGAAATTGTAAAAGTAATTGTTATAAAAAATAAAATAGTAAATATCGTTGTGAAATAAAAGAATTCGTTAAATTAAAAGTTAACGTCACGAAAAAGGAAAAAGACAGTTTTAAGTTGAAAAGTCACGTATGAATAAAACCGAGACTTTAAGTAAATAATTTACGCGCATTTAGTTTACGTCAAGTAAAAAAACGAAGTAGAAAAATGTCGTAATTTCTTGACTCGGGGGGGGTAATTATATAATCAAAATATAAATATAATAGAGAGGAGTGAAAGAATGTTAGCATTTATTTTATCAATCATTAGTATTTGCCTAGTATTTTTAATGAAAAGTTTTCTTGGAACTTTACTTGCAATTATCGCACTTATTATAGCTTTAGTACAATGGAAGAAGAAAAAGGTAATCAATTATATAGGATTTGCTTTATCTTTACTTTTAATTCTATATAGCGTATTTGCATTCCTAATATCTGCAAAAGAAGTAGGAGGTACGATTAATAAAGCAAAAAGACAAACGTATATGCAAATGGAAAGAGACTTAGAAAGAGGAGCTTTAAATTCTATTAAAAATCAAGAAGAAGAGTGTTCTAAATCAGAGACTACTTGTGCTTTGCCACCTACATTAAAAGAAGATTTAGACTATGCATCTAACTATAATGATTTAAAAGATGCGTTAAAAGAATGTGATGGTTATATTGATTTAAAATATGAATCATTAGAGTGGACTGCAAAAGCATACTTAAAATGCCCAAATTACCAAACAGAAGGATATGAAACAAGATAAAACGTAAAATTAGACTAATGTAAATAGCAAAGGAACAATCGAAAGGTTGTTATTTTGTTTACGAAACAAGGTTTACGTAGAGTGAAAATACGTAGATCTTTTTTTATGGAATTCTTGACACGGGGGGGGTTAATGATAAGATGAATCTAGAATCATAGCTGGGTATGCAGGTAGGGGAGAAGTTTATGAAGCGAGTATTTGGTTTGGATTTAATAAGGGCCATTGCTATTTTTTTTGTTTTATCGGTTCACTTTTTTTTAAATAATGGATTTTATAATTACAATATTCATGGGAAAGGAATGTTTGTTTCTATTTTTCTTAGATGGATTTTTTATTTAGGCGTTCCCTTATTTTTACTTCTTACAGGTTACTTAAAAAGAAAGAAAACTTTAAATAAGAAATATTACAAAAGCATAGTACCTATTTTAGTAAGTTACCTTTTTATTTCAATCCTATGTGGTTTGTTTCGAGTGTTCTATTTAAAAGAGGACATTAGTAAACTAGAACTATTGTTAGGAATATTTAACTTCAAAACTTGTAAATATGCTTGGTATGTAGAAATGTATATAGGGTTATTTTTACTCATTCCTTTTTTAAATGTTATGTATAATTCTTTGAAGAGTAAAAAACACAAACAGTATTTAATTTGGACACTGTTAGCTTTAGTTTCTTTTTCACCAATTGTAAGTTCCTTTACGGTTCGTAACATGAAACTGGATATTATACCGAATTGGTGGAATCAAATTTATCCCCTTGTTTATTATTTTATTGGTTGTTATATAAATGAATATCAAGTTAAAATTAACAAGAAAAGAGGAATTTTTTATTTCTTTGTCATAATAATTTTGGAAGCGATAGCAACATACGGTTTTTGCTATAATACTAAATTTGATTGGAATCTTATGGGTGGATACAATAGTATACAAACAGTAATGGCTGCAACACTATTATTCCTAATACTGTATAATGTTAAAACTCCAGGAAAGGTAGTAGAAAAAATGGCAATGAGTGTCTCTACTGTTTCATTCGATATGTATTTATTTTCTTATATAACGGATAGTATTTTATATAAGTATTTTGATTCTTATTTTAAGACACCTGTTTTTTATCTTAAACACTATTTTCTAGTAATAGCTCTATCTTTTTTATCGGCTTACATTTTATCTTATATGAAAAAAATACTTTTTTCTGTTTGCTCCTCTATTTCTTCAAAGTGTAAAAAAGTTCGAGAATAAAGATGTTTTTCTACAAAAAGAAGCATCTTTTTTTTCTATAATAACATTGGTGATTTTATGAAGGTAAAGTTATTTGATTATGAAGATGAGAAAGATTTACAGGATGCTATAAATGCTTTTATTGATGAGGATGTGATGCAAATTTTGGATATAAAATTTCAAGTTGCTTGTTCTATGTATTCAG
>CAZWZO010000132.1:0-3035 GCA_964638525.1 uncultured Muribaculaceae bacterium
TTGTAAATAAATTGTCTCTTTTCCTAGATTGACAAATTCATATTTTTTTGTTGTATCTACAATAGAGACTATTCCTTGTCCCGTTGTTTGAACGGCTTCTCCATTGTAGACCCATTGTGCCGCTCCTACATAAACATTGTCTGTGTTTTCCTCTTTAAATCCCACAGATACAATATCAGTAGTAGGATCAAAATCCACTCCATTTACAGATGGATACGCAGACACAATAAAACTAATTTTGTAATATCCAGGTGTTGTAAATTGTATTGTCTTATTTTCTATATCAAGAAGGATTAGATTGCTTACATCCAATTCTTTACGATCAATTGGTAACCTTTCTAAAGAGGATACAGCAATTCCATCTACGGTTGTACCATCATTAAAAGTAGTAAGATAAGCCGAACGAACTAGACTTTCCCCAGAAGGTCCTGGTGGTCCCGCTGGTCCCGTTGGACCTAAAAGATAGCAATTCCCACGCATTCCTATTGGTCCTTTTTTACTATCGCCACATTCAATCATAATTTTCTCCTTTCGATAATATAATATGTAAAAGAAAAAACATTTTTTAATAAAAAAGACCAAGAAAAAAGAAGTTTGTTTTAAACTTCTTCCTTATACTATATATTTGAAACAAGAGTCCCTATTTTTTCACCTTGAATTGCTTTTTCTAAATTTCCATACTCATACATGTTATAAATTAATATTGGAATATTGTTATCCATACACAAAGTCGTAGAAGTAGAATCCATTGCATTTAGTCCATTATTTAAAACATCAATGTAACTCAAGTTATCATATTTTACGGCATTCTTATCTTTCTTTGGATCGGCCGTATAAATACCATCTACATTTGTAGCTTTTAAGACAACATCTGCATGAATTTCCGCAGCACGTAAAGCAGCAGCTGTATCTGTAGAAAAAAATGGACTACCCGTACCACATCCAAAGATAACAATTCTACTTTTTGCCAAATGCTTTAAAGTACGATTTCGAATATAAAACTCAGCAATCTGTCTCATTTCTATTCCTGTTTGTACTCTTGAATCTACACCTAATTGTCTAAAAGCATCATTTACCGCTAAAGCATTCATCGTTGTCCCAAGCATTCCTATATGATCAGAAGTACAACTATCCATATGACGATTGCTCCTACCTCTCCAGAAATTTCCACCACCTACAACAATAGCAAATTCAATACCATATTTTTCTTTTACTTCTTTTATTTCATTACAAATCTCAAGTACCCTATCAAAATCAATTCCCCTTGTTTCTTTTCCCGCTAAGGCCTCTCCACTTATTTTTAGTAATATTCTTTTATATTTCATACTTCCTCCTTTAAAAAAGAAGAAACTCCTAATCAAATTCATAATATAAGGTTTTCGTTGTCTTATTATAGTAATACGTATAAACAATATTTGTATCACTCGCAAAAACAACTTGATAACAGGAAATGTTTTTATCTGCACTTCCTATCTTCTTATACGTGAATTTTTCATTTGGATTTTCTTCTTTTATTAACTTAATTCCTTCTTCTAAATTTGTAGTATAACTATTATTGTCTTCTTTATATTTCAAAATACGAAGATAAGTAATAATAAGCAATACTACTAAAACAAGCAGTGCCAAAAAAATAAGTAAATATTTCTTAAATTTATTCATAAAACACCTCTGTTTATTTAAGTAAATTATACTATATATATAATAAAAAAGAAAGCACAATTATAAAATTTAGCTTTATAACAAAAAAGTAACCTTACCAATTTGTTACTTTTTTTATATATTTAATTATATCGTCTTTATAATATTTTATTGTTCCTTGTATTAATAAGAATAATGGTAAAGAAACAATAATACCTACTAATCCACCTAATTCACTACCTATTACAACAGAAGCTATAATCCAAATAGGATTTACATTGTTCGTCTTACCATAAATTTTTGGCGAAATTACATATCCATCTAAGGTTGGACAAACAACCGTAAGTACAGCTGTTGCTATAAATAAAGGCATGGATACTGCTGAGGCGATAATAAGTGCTAAAACGTTTACAAGTATTCCTCCAAAATAAGGAATAACGGTTGTAATACTTGCTAAGATTCCAAGTAATAACCAATTTGGATGCCCTATTAATAAAAAGGCAAGTGTGTATTCTACAAATTGAACCAATATAACAAGAATGAATCCTCTAAAATACTGTGTCATCTGATAATCCATGGCCTTTACATAATTATAGGTTTTCTTACTAAACTTCTTAAAAAAGCTTTTTAAAGAGGCACGAATCTTATCCATGTAAGCTAAAAAATAAACACTTAGTATAGAAACAATCAAAACATTTGTAACTATATTTATAGAGGTAAAAATCAATTTCATAGCTCCATCTGATACATATTTGGAAATATCTTTAACAATCAAATTCAAGTTATCCGTAATCGTCTTTTCAAAAGAGCCAAATTCAATATTAAATCTTTCTGAAATATGAGTAAAGAAATTACCAATTAGTTTTGTAAACGATACAAGTTGATCATATAAAAGTGGAAAAGTAAAATAGCAAAGTAAAAAGGTAATAAGAAAAAGACAAAGAACAACAATAAAAATAGCAATAGGTTTCTTTATTTTTTTCTGCTCTAGTTTTTTTACTATGGGATGAAAAGCATAAGCAAGAACAAAAGATACTAAAAACGGAAATCCGATTTGTAAAACTTTATTAAAGAACCCTCCCCATACAGGATAGGTAGTAATTAATAGAAATAAAATAGCAACCATAATTAGTATATTTAATAAATTGTAATCTAATTTGTTTTTCAAGAAGCATCCCTTTCCTTTTCTAAAAGAATAGTCGTTGGTCCATCGTTTGTGAAAGTAACTTTCATATCGGCTCCAAACTCTCCTGTTTCTACATGAATTTGTTTAGAAAGTTTTTCATTGAATAAATCGTATAACTTGCTTGCCTCTTTTGGTGGCAAAGCTTTTAAATAACTTGGTCTATTCCCCTTTTTTGTATCAGCATATAAAGTAAATTGAGAAATAGAAAGGA
>CAZWZO010000133.1:0-3007 GCA_964638525.1 uncultured Muribaculaceae bacterium
TATACAGGGGATGATTCTTTCTTAGTTGGTCCAACTGATAAAACAAAAAAAGTTTGGGCTAAGTGTGAAGATTTAATCCAAGAAGAAATTAAGAAAGGCGTTTTAGATGTAGAAACAAAGATTATGTCTGGTATTGATGTATTTGACGCTGGATATATTGATAAGGACAATGAAACAGTTGTTGGTTTACAAACGGATGCTCCTCTTAAGAGAATTATTAATCCATATGGTGGTATTCGTATGGTATATGAAGAACTAGAAGCTTATGGTTTTGAAATGGATAAAGACGTTGACAAATATTTCAATGCATTTAGAAAAAGTCATAACCAAGGTGTTTTTGATGCTTATACACCAGAAATCAGAAGAGCAAGAAGTGCACACTTATTAACTGGTTTACCTGATGCTTATGGTAGAGGAAGAATTATTGGTGATTATAGAAGAATTGCTCTTTATGGTATTGATTTTTTAATCGAAGAAAAGAAGAAAGATTTAACACATTATGAAGAAAATTTAGATGATGCAACTATTCAATTAAGAGAAGATGTATCAGAACAAATTCGTGCTTTACAAGCAATTAAGAATATGGCTAGCAAGTATGGTTTTGATATTTCACAACCTGCTAATAATGCAAAAGAAGCTGTACAATGGTTATATTTTGCTTACTTAGCTTCCGTTAAAGAAAACAATGGTGCAGCTATGAGTTTAGGTAGAACTTCTACATTCTTAGATATTTATATTGAAAGAGATTTAAAAGCAGGAGTTTTAACAGAAGAAGAAGCACAAGAATTAATCGATCAATTCATTATTAAATTAAGATTAGTAAGACATTTAAGAACTCCAGGATACAATGAATTATTTGCAGGAGATCCAACTTGGGTTACTGAATCAATTGGTGGTATGTTAGATGAAGAACATTCTTTGGTAACAAAGAACTCTTATCGTTATTTACATACATTAATTAACTTAGGAACAGCGCCAGAACCTAATATGACAATTTTATGGTCAAATCATTTGCCTGAAAATTGGAAAAAATATTGTGCACATATTTCAATTGCTACTGACTCTATTCAATATGAAAACGATGATTTAATGCGTTCTTTATATGGTCATGATTATGCAATCGCTTGTTGTGTATCGGCTATGCGTGTTGGTAAAGATATGCAATTCTTTGGAGCTAGATGTAATTTAGCTAAAGCTTTACTTTATGCAATCAATGGTGGAATGGATGAAATGAGTGGTAAACAAGTTGTATACAACGTTCCAAAGATCGAGGATGAAGTACTTGACTACGATAAAGTAGTAGAAGCTTATAAAAATGTAATGAAGAAAGTTGCTAAGACTTATGTTGATAGTATGAATATCATTCATTATATGCATGATAAATATGCTTATGAACGTGGACAAATGGCACTTCATGATACAGATGTTAATCGTTTAATGGCCTTTGGTATTGCAGGATTCTCTGTTGCAGTAGATTCACTTTCAGCTATTAAATATGCAAAAGTAAAACCTATTCGTAATGAAGAAGGCGTAGCTATTGACTTTGAAGTTGAAGGGGAATATCCAAAGTATGGTAACGATGACGATCGTGTAGATTCTATCGCTGTAGAACTTGCAAAAGTATTCTATGAAGACTTAAAAGAAAATAGAATTTATAGAGGAGCTACTCCAACATTATCTATTCTTACAATTACTTCTAATGTAATGTATGGTAAAAATACAGGAGCTACTCCAGATGGTAGAGAAAAAGGAATTCCATTTGCACCTGGGGCAAACCCAATGCATGGCAGAGATAGTGAAGGAGCTTTAGCAAGTTTAAACTCTGTAGCTAAGATTCCATACGGTGAGTGCTGTAGAGATGGTATTTCAAATACATTCTCAATTGTACCTGATGCTTTAGGACATGATGATGATGAAAGAGTTAAGAACTTAGTTGGACTTATGGATGGATACTTTAAACAAGGTGCACATCACTTAAATGTAAATGTATTTAATAGAGAATTATTAATTGATGCTATGGAAAATCCAGGTAAATATCCAACTTTAACAATTCGTGTTTCAGGATACGCTGTTAACTTCAACAAATTATCTAGAGAACAACAAGAAGAGGTTATTTCTCGTACTTTCCACGAAAAAATATAATAAGAAGAGGCTAGACCTCTTTTTTCTTTACAAAATTTTTAATTTTTATTATAATGAATAGAGATTTAAGGAGGAAGTATGAAAGGAAGCATTAGTTCAATTGAAACAATGGGATTAGTAGATGGCCCTGGTATTCGTTTGGTATTCTTTTTACAAGGATGTCCTCTTCGTTGTCTTTTTTGCCATAATCCAGAGACGTGGGAAAGAGTAGAAAAAACAATGATGAGCCCAGAAGAAGTTTTAAAGAAAGTTTTAAGATATAAGAATTACTTTGGAGAAGATGGTGGGGTTACTTTTTCTGGGGGAGAACCTTTATATCAATCCGCATTCCTATTAGAAACTTTAAAATTATTAAAAGAAAATGGAATTCATACAGTTATTGATACTTCAGGAGTTTCCAATTATGAAGGAGATAAGGAAGAAATATTAAAGTATGTAGATTTGGTTTTGTGGGATGTAAAAGCAATTGATGAAGAAGGATATAAGAAGATGACAGGACTTTCTATAAAAGAATCCCTTGACTTTTTAGAGCTTTGTCAAAGATTAAATAAAAAAATGTGGATAAGACAAGTAATTGTACCTGGTATAAATGATACAAAGGAGTATATTTTAAGATTAAAAGAATTTATTAAACCACTTAAAAATATAGAAAAAGTAGAACTTCTTCCTTACCATACTATGGGGATAGAAAAATATAAAAATTTAGGTCTAAAGTATCGTTTAAGCGGTGTAGAAGCTATGGACAAAGATAGATGTAAGGAATTAGAAACCTTATTAAAAAGTGAAAAATAGATACCGAGTGAGTGGTATTTATTTTTTTTGAAAAAAATTAGCACTCACATATTGACAAGTGCTAATACATATA
>CAZWZO010000134.1:0-3003 GCA_964638525.1 uncultured Muribaculaceae bacterium
CCGTGTATTAGTTCATGAAATATTACACTTTCATATTGACTTTTCGACCATTCCTCATCACCTGAATTATCCTTTGGCTCAAAAAATTAAGTGAATTATCTTCATCCTTATGGCAGGCACACATAGAATCTGGAGAATCCTTAAATCCTCTTTTTCTTAAACCATTAGCTAACTCTTCAATACTATCATACACATATATATTAAAAGAAAGTTCTACTTCTATACTTTTTTCGTTTAGTTTTTTTATTGTTTCTTCATCTATATTTTTTGACAAACTACATAGCTTTAACATACCTCTTTCCTTTCCTTACTGGAGTTTTACTTTACCTATATTTACTATCAATGCCTAAATATTCTTCCAATGTAGTATACGTACCGTTGTTATAAAGCTTTTGTGCAATATCCTTTCCTACGTATCTATAATGCCATGGTTCAAACATATATCCTGTTATGCTTTCTTTTTCTTTTGGATACCTCAAAATAAAACCATACTTGTATCCATTTTCTTTTAACCATTTGCCTTCTTTGGTGTTTTCAAAAGCCTGACTCAAGCTGTTTATATCAATAGCTAATCCTGTTTGATGTTCAGAATAGCCTGGCTTTGCCGAATAACGATCCGCTAGGGCTTTTCCATCTTTTGCTACATAATTATTATAAATGGCATTTTGTGTATCATAGGAACGAAAACCACTTATTATTTTTAAATTTACTCCCTCTTTTTTTGCAGCTTCTTTCATTGTATTAAAAGCTTGCTGTGTTTCCTTTGTTAATCCGCTTCCATAATTTCTTGGTAAAGAATAGGTTTTGTTTGCTATTAAAATACCATTAATATAAGTAACTCCATTTTTACTTTCTTGTTGTTTCACTTCTTCTTGCTTTTTTACCGTTAAAGTGAATTCTTTTTTAGTCTCATTTTTACTTTGATCCACAGCATAATAATTTAGTTTGTATTGGCCCACTTTGTTTAAGTCATATTCTCCTTCCACTGTGACTTTTACGTCTTTATCATAATTATCGGTTACTTTTACATCTTTTAATAAATCAACTTTACTTCCAACGGTTACCTCAATTTTATCCTTAGCTTCAATTACTGGAGGAAACGTATCTACTACTGTAATCTCATAAGATTCTTTTTGTGTTCTTCCATACTTATTTTTTAATTCTATCTCTACTTGAACCTTTCCTATTTTCTCTGTATTGATTTTTTCTTTTTTAGTTACGACCTTACCATTTTCTACTTTGTCTACAAAGCTAAGATTGGTTATTTCTTCTTTTAATGGAACTTCTCTATTTTCTTTTAAAGAAAGAATACATTCTGTATTATAAAGATAGTCATATACAAAGCAAGAAGCTCCTATTAAAACTAAAATACTTATAAGCAAAATACTAAACCATTTCTTCATACTCTCACCATCTTTATAGTAGCACAAACTTCACTACTAGTAAATTCATTTTCTAGCTTTTTTATAAAGAAAAAACACTTATCCTAAGTGCTTTCCTTTTTTATTTCTTTTATATATTTTTTTACCTTTTCTTCATAATTACTTTTGTGTACAATTCTATATCCAGGCATTAATTTTTGATCGAGCATTGTTTTTGCTTCACTTTTACTCATAATTGTTAATTGGTCAAAATTTTCCTTACGTATAATAAACATAGCCTCTCCATAGGCAATATTCCCTGTTTTATTATTTTCAAAGAATTTATCCAACAATATAAAATCATTTTCTAAAACAAACCCAACGTAACCGTCAAAAGCGTTTCTTCCTATCTTTACCTTTTTACAATCAAGTTGATCGATTAAATCTAGTTTTCTATTTAAAAATTCTTCTAATTCTTTTGTATTTTTCTTTGCTTTTATTCTTCCGCTTCTAATAGCCTCTATAAATTCTTTTGGCTGTTCTTCTTGAAGGTCAACAAAATTTTCTTCCTGTTTCTTTTTGACATTTTTATTAGGATAATTATAGTTGTATGTATAATTAGCTGGAATTTTTTGTTCTTGTTTTGGCTCTTGCTTTTTCTTTTTATTCTTATTATACTCTTCTTTTGCAAAGGAATAAATTTCTTTTATACTGTATTCTCCTACACTATAATTTTCTTTAATGCTACTTATATTTTCGTTTAAATAATTTAAGATGTTTCTAAATTCAATGGATTGAGCATTTAAATTTTCTTTTTTATATTTTTCCATTAGTTGATAAGCAACAAGTAAAGAAAGCTTTCCATAAAAAACACTATCTGTATTGTAACTTTTGGACAATCCGTTTTCCAAATCACAATACTCTTTATTGTTATAAATATAAATAACTCCCTTTAATAATTCTTCTTTCTTTTCTTTATAGGTAAAACGACCTTTTTGATTAAAAAAATTATAAAGTTTTTTTCTTAATTTTTTTGGTCCTTCACTTGAATGTTTAATATTTACATAAAAAGAAGCCATCTTATCAAAAATATAATGATTTACTTTAGGATTTTCATTATATTTAAAAATATCAATCATTATAGAAAATATATCCTTGTTTTTAAAGTATATACCGTCCTTTTTTATAATTAAGGATAAATCGTTATATTTTTCATTTAAATAAATATACAGTTCATTCCAAAAATAGATTCCACTTTCTTTAATAATTAAATCTACTTTTTCAATTCTGTCAATATTTTCCCAATCCAATTTATTTTTATAAATAGAAGGATGCGTAGGAAGGTATTTTTTCGCTAAAGTCTTATATAAATCAAAGTTGTTTATATTTTTACTGTTTGTAGCTTGTTTTGCTCTTTCTGTTTTTAGTTCTATTTGGTCTATATCTTTTAAAAGTATTTCTAAATTTCTATATTTTAAATCATCGAAATTTTTTATTTTTTCATTAAATACGGTTTCCATAGGTCTCTCCTTTTTGCTTGTGTTATTATAGCAAAAAGAAAAAGAGTCGTCAATCTTAATCACAGACATGATAGTGTTTCCAAAGTGTGGAGATTTGAAAACAAAACCTTTATAGAATAAAA
>CAZWZO010000135.1:0-2992 GCA_964638525.1 uncultured Muribaculaceae bacterium
GAAAAAGGAGAAAGTCTTGGTTTTAATAAATCACTTATAAAGAAGATGAATTTAGGGAATTTTAAAAGGATAATGCGAGTAGAATAGTTTGAATTTACTATTTTACTTTTTTATTGTGAAATTTTGGTATATAATAGAGATAGAGAAAATAGGTGAGATGTATATGAAAAATAAAGGATTTAGTTTGGTCGAACTTTTGGCTTCAATTACAATATTAGGGATTATTATGGGGATAGCGGTACCTGCTTTTTCTGGAATGCTTGTAAAGAATAAAAAGCAAACGATGATCAATGATGCTAAAAAATTTATTTCTTTAGTAGAAGCACAAGCTAAAAGCGATAATTATACAAAGAAGTATTACCGCTTAAATTGTGAAGATTGTTCCTCGGATGATTTATGTGGAGGAGTAATTCTTACTCAAGATCTTGATAGTTCACCCTATGAACAACCTTATAAAGATTTTTCTTTTGTTTTAATCGATACGAGTAGTAAAACGCCTGTTTATAAGGTTTACTTAACGGACGGACATAAAAAAATAGATGGAGCTACCAAGGAAGAACTTTATGATACGAGTGATGAGAGATATAAATTGGTTTTAGATGATGATTTCAAAGAAGGCCATATAAATAGTGAGGTGGGAGCATGTTAGAAAAAAAAGGCTTTACCTTAATAGAACTTTTAGCTGTAATGACAATACTCGGGTTTGTTGTTTTACTTGCCGTTCCTTCCACGATAAATGTGATGGAGAAAAATAAAAAAGATTCTATGATCAATGATGCAAGAAAGATAATACGCGTTATTGAAAATACGGACCGAAAAGACGACTATACAGATACACAGTTTGTTATAAACGAAAAAAACAATAAAATAAATAGTAAAGATGAAAGTGTTTTTTCGAGTTATAAAGCAGTCAGTGTACCAGATGTGACAACTTCCCCATATGGAAACAATTACAGATTGTTAGCGGTACAAGCTTGTACCTATGAAAAAGCAGAAGAAAGTATTCGTTATTACAATATTTTACTTTGGGATGGAAAGTACTATTTATTTGGTACGAAAGGATTAACAACATCTATACTTAATGATTCTTCTACAACTGGAAAGTTAATTGATGTAAACACAGAAACAAAAGATAGATACAAAATGGTGAAAAAATCAGGTTCCCTTGTTCCAAGCGAATATTTAAATTGTAGAAGTTAAAAAATAGATTGACTTTGAATAAATAACTATTATATAATTAATGTATAAGAAAATAAGGAGGATAAGATAAAAAATGAAAGAATTAAATAAGAAAGGTTTTACATTAATTGAACTTTTAGCCGTTATCGTTATTTTAGGTGTTATCATGTTAATTGCTATACCTAGTGTATCAAGTATAATTGCAAATTCAAGAAAAAATACATATAAATCAACAGCAGAAACATTAATTTCTGGTGCTAGAAATATGGTTCTATCAACTGCAACAGGAGATCCAGATACAAATGGAGATTGGTCAGAAATAACACAAATTTCTCAAATTAACACTTTAGCAGGAGTTAGTGGTGCAGATGCTTACCAAAAAGCTTATGTAATTGCTGTTGATAATATTAAAGTTGAACAAGGTTCAAATACTAGAAGTCCATATGGAAACTTAGTAACTGATCAAAGTTTTGTAGTTGCAGCTAAAAATAGTGATGGTTCTTATGATTATTACATTCAGTTATATGATGATGCTTCTTACGCAATACAATTTATTTCTGAAAAAGATTTAAGTAAGAATAGCGTAGACAGTGTAGTTAAACAAAGAACAAATACGACTGGAACTAGTGGATCTGGTGAAAAAGACATTATAAAGATTGGTACACTTGCTACATCAACATCAACATCAACATCTGCTTAAGAAAAGAAAGCTTCGTTTGAAGCTTTTTTATTTTGTTTAAATATGATACAATGTTAATGGTGATAAATATGATTATAGGATCTCATGTATCTTTTACAAAAGATAAACAATTATTAGGCAGCTTAGAAGAGGCCTTAAGCTATGGGGCAACGACTTTTATGTTTTATACAGGAGCCCCTCAAAATACCAATCGTTATCCGATTTCTTCTTCTATTACAAAGGCATCTTTAGAAAAAATAAAAAACGTAGGCATGGACTGTTCTAAAATTATTGTTCATGCTCCTTATATTATTAATCTTGCAAATCGTAAAGAAGAAGAAAAGTTTTTATTTTCGGTTCGATTTTTAAAAGAGGAAATCAAACGTTGCAGTGAACTTGGTATTTCCTATATGGTTTTGCATCCTGGTTCACATGTAAAAGAGGGAGTAGAAGTAGGAATTAAAAATATTATTGATGGATTAAACATGGTATTAGAAGATAGTCCAGTTACAATATTACTAGAAACAATGGCTGGTAAAGGAACCGAATGTGGACGCAGTTTTGAAGAGCTAAAAGAGATAATCTCAGGTGTAGGGAATAAAGAAAAAATTGGTGTTTGTTTGGATACGTGTCATTTAAATGATGCTGGGTATGATATGAAAAAGTTTGATGAAGTTCTAGACGAGTTTGATAGAATTATAGGTCTTTCTTATGTACATTGTATTCATATAAATGATAGTAAAAATCCAATTGCTTCTCATAAAGATCGTCATGAAAACATTGGTTATGGTACATTAGGATTTGATACATTGCTTTCTATTATATATAATAAACGACTAGAAGAAGTACCAAAGATATTGGAAACACCATATATTGATAAAAAAGCTCCATATAAAGAAGAAATAGAAATGATTCTAAACAAAAAATTTAATGAAAATTTAAAACAAGGGATTAATGAATAATTCCCTTGTTTTTATATTCTAAATAAACTTTTAGTAATTTATTATATGTGTTTGTATCCAGTTTATCTTTTAGATATAAAAGAGTAGAAGAGGGATCTTTTTCATAAAAATCCATCCAATGCTCTTTTGCGGCATTTAGAAAAATTTCTGCATCGATTTCACTAACTTTTAT
>CAZWZO010000136.1:0-2987 GCA_964638525.1 uncultured Muribaculaceae bacterium
AGCCTTAGAAGCATCAAAAACCTTATAATAAATAACTGCATTGATTTTTACCGATACATTATCTTTTGAAATAGCTTCCTGTTCAGGAACATCTACCGCCTTTACACGAATGTCTACCTTTCTAAAAGATTCAAATATAGGAACAACAAAATTCCAACCAGGCTGTAATGTTTTACAATACTTACCTAAACGAAACTTGATTCCTCTTTCGTATTCATTAATTTGTTTTATGGACGAAATTATAATACAGAAAACAATAACAATAATAGCATATAACATACATATACCTCCTTATCCATATTTTACTATAACAATAAAATATACTCAATAAAAAGATAATTTAAAAAAGAAAAAAGCAACAAATGTTGCTTTTATAGTATGTGAGAGTTAGTAAAATTTTATTTTTATTTTAAGTTAATTATTGCTATTTAATGTGTAATATTTTTCTTTTTCTCTTCTTATCACCTCCAACTAAGATAATCATACCTTTTAATTGTGATAAGATTGTGTCGAATTAATGAAAAAAACTAAAAAAGTTTTTTGTAAATCTCTTTATAATTTTGAACAAAGATAAATTCGATCTGTTCTTTTACCTCATTTGGAACTTCTATTAAGTCCTTTTCATTTTCTTTTGGTAAAAATACTTTATTTATATTGTTTGTATAAGCAGCAATAAGTTTTTCTTTGATACCACCAACGGGTAAAACTTCTCCTCTTAAAGTCATTTCACCACTCATAGATAAAGTAGAGACAATTTTCTTGTTTTTCAAAAGACTAATTAAAGCACAGACCACACTTACTCCTGCACTTGGGCCATCTTTTCTAATCGCTCCTTCTACAAAATGTACATGAAAATCATTTTCTAAAAATACATTCTCTTCTATTTTAAAGTCTTTACAATGTGAGAAAACATAACTGAAAGCTATTTCTACACTTTCTTCCATCACTTTGCCAATCGAACCTGTTATTTCTATCTTTCCTGTCCCTTTGTATTTTACAATTTCAATGCCTAGCACCTTTCCTCCTACTGGCGTGTATGCCAAGGCATGAATATAACCGGTATATTTGTTTTCCTTTACTTCTTCATTGTATTTTTCTACGCCTAAATACTCATCTAGATTTTCTAATGTTATAATCCTTTTACCACTTCTTCGCTTTAAAATACGATTCTTTACTATTTTCCTAAAAATCGTTTCAATTCTACGGGATAAATCACGAACACCTGCTTCACAAGTATAGCTTCTTATAATTTTTTCTAATACGCCATCATCGAATTTTACATCTCGCATAGTTAATCCATGGTTTATTAATTGTTCTTTTATAATATATTGCTTCAATATATCTAACTTTTCAAGTTCCGTATAGGAAGAAAGTTCAATAATTTCCAAACGATCTTGAAGTTCCAAAGGTATTTGTTCTACATAATTTGCAGTAAGAATAAAAAATACGTCTTTTAAAGAAATTTCTTCTTCTATATAATGGTCTTGAAAATGATCATTTTGATTGGGATCCAATATTTCAAGTAAAGCCGAGGCTGGATCTCCTTTAATATCCTTTGTCATTTTATCAATCTCATCAATGATAAATACAGGGTTCATGCTTCCTGCTTTTTTGATTCCTTGAATAATCTTACCCGGCATCGCTCCAACATAAGTTTTTCTATGTCCCACAAGTTCTGCTTCATCATTGATTCCACCAACACTAATTTTTGTGTAATTACGATTTAATGCTTTAGCAATACTTATAGCAAGAGAGGTTTTTCCAACTCCAGGAGGACCGACTAAACAGATAATAGGGCTCTTAGCATGATCCGTACTTTGTTTTACCGCAATATATTCAATAATACGTTCTTTTATATTTGAAAGCCCAAAATGGCTCTTATTTAAACTGATTTCTATCTTATTTAAATCTTTATTATCCTTTGTATACTCACCAAAAGGAAGAGAAAGTAACCAATCGATATAATTACGAGTAATCGCTCCGTCTGGCATAGAAGTAAAACTTCCGTTCATCTTCATTAGTTCTTTTTCCAGTCTTTCTTTTATATTCTTAGGAAAACGATCGGTTTTTATCGCTTCCTTTATTTCTTTGACTTCAAAGTCTTCTTCCTCTCCCAATTCTTCCTTGATTACTTTTAACTTTTCTCTTAGAATGAATTCTTTCTGATCGTGTTCTAATTTTTTATTTACTTTGGTATCGATATCTTTTTCTAATTCTAATACGCTTAAATCTCTTTCCATATCATCAAGAAGCATCTTTGCACGAACTTCTGGATGAATCTCTTTAATATATTCTAGCTTTCTTTCATAAGAATTTTCAATGTGAAGACATATAACATCCGTTAATTTATCTAAAGTATGAATTTGCTCCACTTGAGATAAAACAGCGTTCCCAACCGAAGGCATTTTATTTGTATACTCTTCTAATTTTTGCATTAATTTTCTTTTATAAGCAAGTTCTTCTTTTGGATCTTTTTCTTCTTTGCCATCACCACTGCTTGGTACCAAGGATGTCATAGCTTCAAATAATTCTTCATCTTTACTATAAGCATAGATTTTTACACGATGTTCTCCCTTAATAATAACACGCATTTTTTTGTTAGGCATTTCCATTTTCATCTTAATAAGCCCAACTACTCCTACGTTGGGAAGTTCATCCGTATGAATCTTGTTATCGATTTCATCCGCTGGATTTACAAGTAATATTTGATTGTTATAATAGTTTTCCGCTAGTGAAAGTAATTCTTTTTCTTCTTCCCTTTCAAATTCAAGACGTATTTCACTGGAGGGAAATAAAATTAAATTTTTTATAATTAAAACAGGTAAATTGGTTTTAATCATAAGTACACCTCCAAATGAAAATATTTAAATTTTATTATATAAGATTTTTCTAAAAATACAATAAAAAATAAATATTTTTACTTAATTTTACATTAGTAATTCTTACCATTTCTTTTTTTTACTTTTGCTTTGGGTTTTACCTTTACA
>CAZWZO010000137.1:0-2971 GCA_964638525.1 uncultured Muribaculaceae bacterium
TTGCGAATTAATAGAATATTTGAAATTTTAGACGACATTTTGAAAGAATATCAAAGGTAAAGGGGTGAAAAATGGATACATTATTTTACAAAGAACTAAAAGCGTGCCACGAAGAAAGAATTAGACAAGAACGAGCATTAAAGCAAAGTCTTGACTATCAAGCAGAACTGCAATATTGCTTATTCAAAATCTGGTGCAAGGTTTATAAGAATAACGAATACACAATGCAAAATTTTAAAGAATATGCACAGGATAACGACTTGCACTTTTTGGTAAAAAAGAAAATTGCCGAAACATACTTTGGATATGCTTTTGACTATAATCACGATGACGGTAAGTGGCACTGCACTAAAAGAAAGACGGTTTAATTGCTGTCTTTCTTTTGCTGTTTAAAAACTGAGTCTTAAAACCTTGTAAATTTGTTTGACATAAATATTTTAATATTGTAAAATATAAAAAAGGTTAAAAGGGGGGAATATATGAAAGTAGAGAAATATATAACTTTCGCTTTAGACAAAGAAATCTATAAAGAATTAAAATTGTATTGTTTTGAACACGATATTAAAATTAAAGACTTTATAGGCAATGCTATTAAAGAAAAATTAGAAAAGGAATAAATAGGAGTATCAGTATGAGTATTAAAAGAATTATTGTTGTAAATCTCAACGAAATAAATACTATAGTTGAGAAAAAAGATGCAATTATTGTATATCTTAATAATGGCAAATTTTGGGTTTGTGAACAAGTTGCAGAAGCTGGCAATTTTTATAAACTTACTTTAAAGGGTAAGAGTGAGAAACAATGATTAAAATCGATTTCATTGAACACTCTGACATTTATCCAGCAAATGACATAGGCATCTCAAAATTATTTATTGATAGTTTCAAAGACCAATTATTATTTTGCAAAGATAGTGGGGTTTGGTATGTTTGGAATGGCAAATATTGGGAAAAGGACACAAAAGAGGGTGGAATTCGTAACGAAATGATTAAACAATTGGCAAAATATTGCAATTCATTAGTAATCTCACACCCAAAAGTAGATGAAAGTAATCGAGAAAAACTGCTTAAATGCTATTCAAGATTGTATAATAAAAATTATAGAGATAGTATTATAAAAGACGCAATGAGTATTTGCCCTGTAAAAGACAACAAATTTGACAATAATATTTACTTATTCAATTGCCAAAATGGAACTTATGACTTTGAACATAATATATTTAAAGATTTTGATAGAGAAGATTATATCACAAACATCTCAAATGTTGTATATGATAAAAATGCGGATTGCCCAAGATTTAAACAATATCTAAACGAAGTTATGGAAAACAACCAAGAAAAGATTGATTACTTGTTAAAAATGGCTTCGTATGGATATACTGGGAATGTAACAAGGGACTGTTTCTTTATATTATATGGTGCAAAAACAAGAAATGGGAAATCAACATTTATAGGCATAAATTCATATATATTAGGAACTTATGCTGGGACTTTAAAACCAGCATCTGTAACACGAAAACAAATAAATAATGGCGGAAGTAGTGCAACACCTGATTTGGCTGGAATTAAAAACTCTCGTTGGGTAACTATTAGCGAAATCGAAAATGGTATGATGCTTGATATATCGTTAGTCAAAACAATGACTGGTAAAAACGAATTAAAAGCGAGAAATCTATACGAGAACGATATAACATTTAAACCAAAATTCAAACTATATTTCGACACTAACTTCTTGCCAAAAATGACTGATGATACAATCTTCCAAAGCGACCGTTTACATCTAATCGAATTCACAAAACACTTTGAATTAAACGAAAGAGATTTCAACTTAATGGACAAGTTAAAGGCTGAAAGTTCTGGTATATTTAATATGATTATTGAATATTATAACAAACTTCAAAAAGAGAATTTTATTATACCAAAAGAAAGCCAAGAAGTTCTCTCAAGGTATCAATTAAATAGCAATAATATTCTTGCTTTTAAAACTGCTATACTAAGGGAAGATAAATCTTCCTATGTAAAGTCATCAACATTATATGAAAAATACAAAGAATGGTGCGAAGAAGAAGAACTAAAATATCTCTCAAAAAAGAACTTTAAAGAAGAAATGATTAAGATTGGAGCATATTATACTGACAAAGAAAATCATAAAAATGAGCAAGGGTTAAATGAACAAACTTTTTGGATTAAAGGATTTAGGTTATCAAATAAAAATGACAATGTCAACAAAAATAATGAAAATTCTCTAATTCCAATAGAAGATGACGGAAATTTGCCATTTTAAAGTAGGAAATGTGGGACAAATGGGACAAATGGGACAAACTTACTAAAACTCTTTATATAAACTCTCTATAAGGACTTTCTATAACTTTGTCCCAAAAGTCCCAAAAGTCCCAAAAGTTATAAAATTTATAAATGCTATAAAAGTCATAAAAATTTGAATTTGTAAAATATGCGAAAATAAAGATACCCCCCTACCACAAATTTAAAATCTTGTCAAGCAAAAAAGCGGGGGAAATACCCTTCTTAAAACTTTTTCGAAATACAATTAAATGAAAGTCAAAGAAAGTCAAACTCTTGGAGGTTAAATGAAGTGAAACAAAAACCAAAGAACTACCACGAAAAGTATGCGAAGTTTTATAATTCGGCTGAGTGGAAATTTTTAAGAAGCCAAAAGTTTTACGAATCAGATGGGCTTTGTGAGATGTGCCGAGCAAAAGGAATTATACGAGTCGGTCAAGAAGTTCATCACAAAATTCCAATTAACGAAGATTGGTCAAAGCGGTTGGATTATGATAATTTGATTTTGCTTTGTAGTGAATGCCATAACTTGCAACACGAACGAGCAAGTCCACTGCAGATGTTCTTGGAAAGTTGGGAAAATTTAGGGAACAACCTAGAAGATAATAAGGATTAGATAAAAATGGTTGAGTATTGGACATTGATAAAAGAGTATCCCTTATATGAAGTTA
>CAZWZO010000138.1:0-2950 GCA_964638525.1 uncultured Muribaculaceae bacterium
ATCTTTCTATAATAGAGATTTTATAAAAAATCCCCAAAACTCTTTACACTAACAAGATAGCTAGTCAACTATAACTTCTAGCATATCTCCTGTTTTTGCTAAAGTAGCATTTGCATCATCTGTATCAATATGAAATTCAAGGGCTGCTGGTGTTGTATCTTTTAAATATACATTGTCAAATACAACTCCTTTTTCTCCTGGAACTCTAACCTTAACTTTTTCTACTCCAACTAAACCATATTCTTCTCTTAATTTATCATCAATATGAATATGTCTATTTGCAATAATAGCACAGTCTTTTGTAACCTCACCTGTTGGTCCTACAATTGTTACAGTGCTTGCTCCCTCTAATTTTCCTGATTCTCTAACTGGAGGATTAATTTTTAGTTTAAAACAATCTGTCTTTGCTAATTCTACTTGTGTATAACTACGAACAGGTCCTAAAACTCTTAAATGTTTTAATTCTCCTGCTTCTGTTTTTACATCAACAAATAAGTTTGAAGCATATTGTCCTGGTTGCACTAAATCTTTTACATTCTCCATAGTCATTCCATTAAATAGAATGTTAAAATCTTCTTCACTAACATGTACGTGTTTGTTTGATACACCTAATAATACTTTCATAGTACACTTCCTTTCCACTAGCCATTATATCACAAAGTTCTTATTTTATATACTTCTTTTTTTAATTCTTTCCTACTATTGGGTTGAATACTATAATAATATATGTTATAATTAGAGGCTCAAAGGAGAGATAACATGGATGATAAAACTTTTTTAATACGTATACTTGTATGCTTTGTTCTTAGTTTTATTATAGGTTTTGAAAGACAATATAGAAGAAGAACCATTGGTCTTAGAACAAACGTGCTTGTATGCATTGGTTCTTTTTTATTCACAACCGTTGGATATAGTTTTGCAGGAGCCGATTTAACTCGTATTCCAGCTCAAATTGTATCTGGTATGGGTTTCTTGGGTGCTGGAGTAATTCTTAGAGAAGGAAAAAACATACGTGGTTTAAATACGGCCGCAACACTTTGGTGTAATGCTGCTATTGGCGTTCTTACAGCGTCTGGTATGTTATTTGAAGCAACAATAGGGGCCATCCTTATTTTATTTAGTAACGTTGTATTAAGAATTTTCGCTAATAAGATGGTTGATCGTACGGAAACAACAAAGAAATTTATTGTAACCGTTACTTGTTCACAAAAGAAAGCCGTGGTTGTGCGTACTTTACTTTTACAAAAACTAAATAGAGAAGAAGTTATGCTTGATGATATTGAAAATGAATCCGATGAGGATAAAACAAAAATTGTAGCCAATATCGAAATTGCTAATAATTCTTCATTTAAAATCGATAAAATTATGAATCGTATGAGTATGGAACCTGATGTATATTCAGTAGGGTGGAAAAAGAATAAGGAAGATCATCGTGATCCAAAAGATGACGATATGGAATAAAGATTGTATCCTTTCTTTTTTTTTGATATAATAAGTATGCTAGGATGTGATAAAATGCTATTGTATATTATAGTTATCAGTATAATTGTACTTGCACTTCTTGGTATTGTTTTTGTTATAAATTACAATAAATACCAGTTTGCAATCATATGCATAAACGAAGCCGAAAATAAAATAAGCAAAAGTTTGAAAGAAAAAGTAGCCTTATTTGAAAGAATAATTCCAATTTTGAAAGAAAAATTTAAAGATGAAAATAAGTTGTTGGATATTATTATAAAAATCAAAGACAATCATTTAAACAACTTTGAAATTAATAAGGAATTACAAATTGCATCTCGTGTTTTAAATGAACTTTTAGACAATAACGTGCATTTGTACGAAGAAGAAAATATAAAAGTTATTTTGGATGAGTTATTTAGAAACAAACAAGATATTGAAGCAGGAGAAAAATTTTATAACGATAATGTTGTTGTGTATAATAAATTAATGCGTTCTTTTCCTTCTAATATTGTTGGTAAAATGATGCACTTGAAAAAGAAAGAATTCTATGAAAATGAAACAGAAGAAATATTTGAAATTTTAAAGGAAAAAAATTAAAGAGTTACATTTGTAACTCTTTTTATTTTTCTAAAGACCAGTTTATTGGTTTTAAATTATTTTTGATTAGAAAAGCATTGGTTTTTGAAAAAGGTCTGCTTCCAAAAAAACCATTATGCGCAGAAAGAGGGGAAGGATGTGCTGATTCAATTACATAGTGTTTATTATTAGTAATATATTTCTTTTTACTTCTAGCATAATTTCCCCACAAAATAAATACTACAGGCGTATCTTTTTTATTGATTAATTTAATTACTTCGTCTGTAAATATTTCCCAACCTCTTCCTTGGTGAGAAGCTGCTTTGTCTTTTTCTACTGTAAGTACAGCATTTAATAAAAGTACACCTTGCTCTGCCCATTTCACAAGGGATCCATCCTCTACTATTGGTATATTTAAATCACTATTTAATTCCTTATATATATTTACTAAAGAAGGAGGTCGTTTGATACCATGTTTTACAGAAAAAGATAATCCTTCTGCCTGATTTTCACCATGATATGGGTCTTGACCTAAAATAACTACTTTTACATCTTTGTAAGAAGTATAACGAAATGCATTAAATATTTCTGATTCTTTTGGATAAATTGTTTTGCTTTTATATTCTTGTTTTACAAAATCGAGTAGCTTAGTAAAATAATCTTTATTTAATTCTTCTTTTAATAAATTATCCCAATCGTTTCCTATCATATTATCACCTATCTATTTATCATTCTATCATAATTTTTGTTTAATATATAGTTTTATACAAGAATATATATTAATTATTGCCAAAAGACCAATTATAAAGTCACTTATATTCCATAAAACAGAAGCATGGCTTATGGAACCATAAAACAAAATAACTAAAAGTAGAAGTTTAAAAAGAAGTAAGGAACTTTTTTTTATGTTTTT
>CAZWZO010000139.1:0-2934 GCA_964638525.1 uncultured Muribaculaceae bacterium
GAAAATTAAGGCTACTCCAAAAACAATTCCACTATAGAACAACAAATCGGTTGCAATAGACTTAACCCATGGATAATTGGTTACAACATTTGCAATTGTAATGGCCTTGTTTATAATTGAGATAATAACGGCAAATAAAACAGAAAGAACACCTAGTAAAATAGCATTTTTGGAATCCTTGATTTCTTTTTCATTTTCCGTAATAGTTTGTGTAGGTTTTATAAATGCCTTTATTAAAAATGAAAATAAGTTAAAGGGTGGTTTTGTCATGTATACCTGATTATTGGCATACATTCCCATATTATTTGCCATCTGGGGATTTTGTCCCATATTTGTTCCTGGATTGTTTATTGGTTGCTGCATTTGAGCTGTTAGGTTTCCTTGGTTATTTGTATCTAATGGACTTCCACAGTGAATACAAAACTTTGCGCCTTCTTGATTGACGGCGTTGCACTTCTTACAATTCATATTTACTCCTCCTATTCTATTTTTATTCTATTATATTTACTTTCAGAATACAAGTAAAAAAAGAAAAACTAAATTTCTTCTTTTAGTTTTTCTTCTATCTTTTCTATTATTTCTTCTTTTGTAAAGTGTGTTTTCTTATCAATTTCTTCTTTTGATCCACTATATCCAAAGGCATCTACTGTAAATAAAGCATCTTTATCATTCGTGTATTTATACCAAGAATAAGAGGAACTTCTTTCAATTACAAATATCTTTTTACCTTTAGGAAGAATCTTTTCTTTATATTTCTCTGTACTTTTTTCAAATCTTTCTTGTGAAGGCATACTTACTAAACGTACACCAATATTTTTATTTTTAAAATATTCTACTACTTCAAGTGCAAGTGAAACTTCTTCTCCAGAGGCAAGAATGATTCCTTGTAACTCGCCTACTTCTTCTTCTAAAATATAAGCTCCATGTTTTACATCATTTATACTTGTTTGTTCTAGTATTGGTGTTTTGTTTCTACTAAGAATCACAGCTGTTGGTCCGTTGAAAATTGTTTTATAAGTTCCAAGTACTTCGTTTGCATCCGCAGGACGAAAAACTTCTAGATTTGGAATTGATCTTAATCCTACTAATTGTTCTACCGGTTGATGAGTCTTTCCATCTTCTCCTACTGTTAGTGAATCATGTGTAAATACATAAGTAACAGGAAGATTCATCATGGCACTCATACGAATTGCAGGTTTTAAATAATCGCTAAATACAAGGAACGTTGACGCAAAAGGCTTTAAGCCTACTAAAGCCAAACCATTAGAAATGGCTCCCATAGCATGTTCCCTTACTCCGTAGAATATGTTTTTACCATCACGATTTTTGCTACTAAATTTTTCAAATTCAGATAAATAAGTTTTATTAGAACTAGAAAGATCGGCACTTCCTCCTAGTAAAAACTTAGAAGTAGAAGCTAAAGCATTTAATACCTTTCCGGACGAAGTTCTAGTTGCCTCTTGTTTATCCTCTGCTAAATCAAAAGAAAAATTCTTAAATAAAACCTCTGTAGTTAAATTTTTTAACTGTTCTAGTTCCTTGTTTACTTCTTCGTCTAGTTTTTTTACTTTGTTTAAATATTCTTTATAAAGAGGTTTGTTTCTAGATTCAATTTGTTCTCTAAAATAAGACACGGCCTCTTCTGATACAGAAAATGGTGCATTCATAATACCCATTTTTTCGTTTATTTGTTTTACATCTTCATTGTCAAGAACACTTCCATGGACTTTATTTGTTCCTTCGTTTTTAGAATATTTACCGATTGTGGTATTTACAATAACAATCGATGGGCGTGTTTTTTGTTCTTTACAACGAGTAATAGCTTGATCTATGTTAGAAACATCGTCATCGCTTTCCTCTACATGAAAATTTATAGATTCAAAGCGTTTTTTTATATCATCGATAAAGGTATCTTTCGTATAACCATCTAAGCATACCTTGTTACAATCATAAAGTAGAATAAGTTTGTTTAGTTCTAATTTTCCTGCAAGTGAAGTGGCTTCATAGGAAATGCCTTCCATTAAGTCTCCATCTCCGCATAGGCAATAAGTATAAAAATCTATACATTTTTCTTTTTCATATAATTTATTTAAGTAACTTTCTCCTATAGCCATTCCAACAGCATTGGCAATACCTTGTCCTAAAGGCCCTGTTGAACAGTCCACACCAGGTGTTACAAATACTTCTGGATGCCCTGGGGTTTTTGAATCTATCTTTCTAAATTCTTTTAAATCATCAATCGTTAAATCAAAACCAGCCATATATAAATTTGCATACAATAAAGCTGAGCCATGTCCTGCAGATAAAACAAAACGATCTCTGTTTACCCATTTTTCATCTTCTGGATTAAACTTTAAATGCTTAGCATAAAGTGTATATAAAATAGGTGCTGCTCCAAGCACAATACCTGGATGTCCACTGTTGGCATTTTCTATCATATCAATTCCAAGCGCACGCATATTGTTTACTACTTTTATATCTTGAGGCCCACTTCCGTTTCCGCCGCCGTCTGGTTTCTTATTATTAAAATTAAAACCTAACATCTTATCACCATCCTATAAAAAGTATAGCACAGATACCATTTCTTAGCAATCCGATACAAATTAAACCGAGTTTTCAACGTAAAAAAGGAGATAGATCCCCTACCTCCCATTTATTCAAAACACTACTTGTAGTGTACTTTATTTTATGTCATTTCTTCTTTCTTGTTACTGTATTTTTACTTTTATTCACAATCAATTACAATTAAAGGAACAAAAATCTCATCATCCGTATAACCAGCGTGTTGGGATTTTAAAGCTTCACTTCCACCATATAATATTGCTTTATTGGTTTTGGCAATTGCTAAATAATCTCCTAGTGCATCTTTAAAAATAGGATTTTCCTTTCCATCACCAAATAACTTTGATTCAATAACTTCTTTTTTATCATATA
>CAZWZO010000140.1:0-2912 GCA_964638525.1 uncultured Muribaculaceae bacterium
ATCACATCTTTTTACAAAAGAAAAGAGTATTGAACTTTGTCAACACTCTGAAAAAATACTATAAATTTATAGTATTTTTTAAGTTTAAGTGTCAAGTGTTATCCATTGGCTGTTGCTGTTCCATAGTGTGTATATAGTTCATTACCAACCTTATCTCTTGCATAAATTTTAATATAGTAACTTTTTCCCTTTGTAGCTGCTGTACCATGGCTATAACAAGCTGTACCAAAGTTAGAAGTTACACTTGTAGAAGAACCTCTATTTGGAACACTTCCTAACATACTCGATAAAAAATTTTCGTTATTTTCTCCCCAATAGTCTTGAACATTTTCAACACCGCTACCTCCATCTGAAACCGTGTATTCTGCCGAAACACCATAAGAATTCCTACAATTATCATAATTATGTAGTTGGATATTGCTTATCTTTGGTTTATCATTATCGATATAGACATTTACACTCTTTGAACAAGTTCTACTGTTTCCTGCTATATCTTTTGCAGTATAAGAAAGAGTTTCTTTTTTATGCGTTCCACTACTCCATGTATCTGAATTTTTTCCAGAAACAGATTCAATACCACTTTTGCTATCTGTTGGAGTACAAGTTACTGTTCTGGATCCTTTTTTCCAGTTTGTAGATCCTCCTGTACAACTTCCACAGTCCGGTGGGGTTTTATCGATATTTACTAATACTGTATTACAGTGTCCTACATTTCCTGCTTTATCCTGTACATCAGGTGGATAGTAGTATCCATTTGTTTCTTGCGTTATTGTTTTTGTTGAATGACTTACACATCCACTTCCTCCTGGATCGGAACAATTTCCAGTTAATGTCACATTGTAGTTTCTCCACTTTCCATCATCTGGTGTTGTTTTACAGGTTGGTGGAGTAAAATCAAATCCTACAAAGAATGGATCACAAGTTCTTGTGTTTCCTAATTTATCACTTACCTCACCTGGTGAGTATGTTCCCGTTCCTGTTATATTATTAAAATATTTTGTACTACTAGCTTGCGAACATCCTATTCCATTTCCATCATCACATCTTCCATATAACCATACAGAACGAGAATTGGTCCAGCCGTCTATATTTGTATTATCTACTCGATAACAACTTGGTGCAGTAGCATCTCTTTTTACATAAATTGTATTGCTCCAATCTGATTTATTTCCTGCTTTATCTACTGCTCTAAATTTTGTCGCTGCTCCATTTACATCATATGTATAAGTATAACTTTGACCATTTCCTTCTTTTCCTCCTGCTTCAAATTCATAATCAACAATTCCGGATTCATTTTCTAATGTTTGGGTTATCTTCTTTCCATCCTTGGTTGTTCTTGTTACTTTCATTGTATCTTTCGAACCAGTTGCCTCTACTGTTACTTTTCCTGTCGTCCAATCCCCCACTCTTCCTTGATACCAACTTTCATCTGATGATATTTTTAAAGTTGGCTTGGTTGGCTTGGTTTTATCTACATATACATCTGCTTCTACTGTACAATTTGTAGTGTTTCCGGCATTATCTTTTAATTCATATATTATCGTATCTTCTTTTCTATCACTTTTGAAAACTTGCTTTTTCTCACTATAACTTACATTTAATCCACTACTTGCTTCATCTTTCTTTTCATCTTGTCCTTTACAGATTATGGTTCGGTCTTTATTTGTCCAAGTTGTAGAATTTCCTTCACACTTCTTATTGCTTGTACAAGTTGGATGTTTGGTATCTCTTTTTATATAATAACACTTTGTTTCGGATACTGTCCCTGCGTTATTTATAGATTTATAACAATACTTTATTCCGTTTGTATCCGTATTTCGTACTTGTTTAAAGTTATAGTTATCATTTGTTTTGGTGCCTTTTGCTTCTTCCAATGGATCACAAGATTGTTCTGTTGTCATACAATACCTTGTTGTCGCTACCTCTGAGATTGTCTTTCTTACGTTTCCACTCATGACTGCATCTTTATTTTCATCATCTTTATACCAGCCATTCTCTCCTGTTGCTTTTGTTATTTCCGCCTTTAAATCTGTACTATCTACATCTATCTTTAGCGGTACTTTATTCTCTTCTCCTCTTTCTCCATATATATTAATATTTCTTACATACATGTTTTTGTTTTCACTATATTCATATTCGTCTCCACTATAACATGGAAAGTAGTTTTTATTATCATAACTACATTCATACATCCCGGTTTGTGTTGCGGAAAATTCTATCTTTATTCCTCGATTTATCCAGGCAATGTCTTCTATACCTTTATATTCTGTACTCTTTTCTTCTGTTGTTGTTAATAAGTATCTATATTTTCCTTCTATATTATTATGATTAATATTATATTCATAATAATAAGTCCTTTCTCCTGTTGTCTCATCATCTTTTGGAGTAGAACTATAATAGATTCCACTTCCATCTAAATACGTCGCCTTTATACTGATTGGCCCCGCTGGTTCACTTGATCTATTTATTAATGTTATATAACTACTTCCTCTTCTGGTTTCATTTATTGTCTTTTCATTTACTGTTATTTTATAATTATATTCATAATCCAGTTTTAATTTTACTTTATTTTTCGTTAAGTATTCACTTACTTTAGTTGAACCCATTTTTCCATTTAATTTTGGTATTAATGCATTCCACACCTCTTCTTTACTTGGTGTGCCACTTACACTTCCTATTTCTTTTCCATTTATTAGTAGTGTTACCTTTGCTGGAGAGATTACTTTTACATTTTTTCCTTCTGTGATGGGCTTTCCATCATTGCTTCTTATTCCTGCTTGTCTTAATTCTAAATTCTCTTTCGTTGGGGAATCATTTCTTTTTCTTTCCGTTAATCCACTTATTCCATCCCAATCTATATCAGATATCTTCATATAATAATCTTCTGGTACTTTTATATATCGATTGTTTTC
>CAZWZO010000141.1:0-2901 GCA_964638525.1 uncultured Muribaculaceae bacterium
ATAGACCAGCTATCATGATCAAAAAAGATGTAACGATTAAGAGTGGTAGTGGAACCAAAACGGATCCATACGTATTGGAGGTGAAGTAAAATGGCAAAGAAGAATAAAAAGAAAAAGGAGAGAAAAATAAGAAAAACAACCATTCTATTTCTTATCTTAGATATTCTTATGGCCCTATGCTTCTTCCTATTTTACGGACCTTTCTCTTATGTTCGTAATTTGATTATTTGTACGGCGACGGTTACCAAGACACATGGATGGATTGCTTATACTTTCTTTAGTGAAGAAACCATTAATAAGGTAAAAGCTGCAAATTCTTATATTTATTTAACGGATGAGGTAAACTTAGATGATATTGTTTTTGATACTTCTGAGAAAGATCATTATGATAATAAGTATGATGAAATGGTATTAAAAAGAGACAAAGGAAACAATGATTATAAGTCTTTTGATGTAAAAGTAGGAGATTACGATGCACATATGGTTGCTATTTACAATCCAGCAAAAATTAAGTTAATCACTTCAAAATCTTTTAACACAGGAAGTGGAGCGGAAACGGTTCTTTCTATGTGTAAACGCTTTGGTGGCTTGGTTTGTATCAATGGTGGACGTTTTAGAGATACAACGGGTTGGGGTAGTGATATTCCAAAGGGATATTTGATTAAAGATGGTAAGATCATTTGGTCTGATAATTCAGAAAAAGCAAATTTAATTGGATTTAATAAAGAAAACAAATTGGTACTTGCTAATATAACAGGACAGCAAGCTTTAAATATGGGTATACGTGATGCCTTAGAGTTTGGACCATTCTTAATTGTAAATGGTAAGAAAATATCTACTCAGTCTGGAGCGGGTGGATACGATCGTGCTGCACGTGTTGCAATTGCTCAAAGAAAAGATGGTGTAGTATTGTTCTTAGTTACAGAGGGAGTACATACAAAAGGTCCAACTTTAATTGAAATGGCTGACACCTTGTCTTTATATGGTGCTTATAATGCTGCAAATTTAGATGGAGGTACTTCCGCACAACTTGTAGTTAAAAATAAACTAATTAACAATCCTCTTACGGTGTATGGTACAAAAGTAGAAGGTGGACGTGCTGTTGTATCTGGATTTGGATTATTAAAATAAAAGAGCGAGGCTCTTTTTATTTTGTTTCTAAATAGTAAGGAATTATGATATAATTGACTAGAACAGATGAATATAGTATTATAGAAAAGAATTATTTGTAAGTAGGAGGTATTTTTATGAAAATATACAATACTTTGAGTAAAAAAATAGAAGAATTCATTCCAAATGAGGAAGGGGTCGTTAAGATGTATACTTGTGGACCGACTGTATACAACTATGCCCATATTGGAAATTTAAGAACGTATATTTTTGAAGATATCTTGGAAAAGGGGCTTACCTATTTAGGATACGAGGTTAATCGTGTTATGAATATTACAGATGTTGGACATTTAACGAGCGACAGTGATACAGGAGAAGACAAAATGGCCAGTGGTGCGAAAAGAGAAGGCAAGAGTGTCTATGAGATCGCAGACTTTTATACCAAGGCTTTCTTTAGAGATTGTAAGAAGCTAAATATAAAAAGACCAGACGTGGTAGAACCCGCTAGTCATAATATCGATATGTATATTAAAATGATTTCTAAGATGTTAGAAGAAGGGTATGCCTATGAATCAAATGGAAACGTGTATTTTGATGTAAGTCGTGCAAAAGATTATTACAAATTATCTGGTAAAAAAGAAGAGGACTTAATGGTAGGCGTTCGTGATAGTGTAGAAGAAGATAAAGCAAAGCGCAATCCACAAGATTTTGTTCTTTGGTTTACAGATAGTAAATTTAAAAATCAAGATATGAAATGGGATTCTCCATTTGGATACGGTTATCCAGGATGGCATATTGAATGTAGTGGCATTAGTGCAAAGTATTTAGGAGAATATTTGGATATCCATTGTGGTGGAATTGATAATGTTTTTCCTCATCATACAAATGAAATTGCACAGAGTGAAGCTTATTTTGGACATAAATGGTGTAATTACTGGGTGCATGGAGAATACTTAAATGATAAAAGTGGAAAAATGAGTAAATCCAAGGGCGAGTTCTTAACTCTTTCTGTATTAGAAAGTAAAGGATACGATCCACTTGTTTATCGTTATTTCTGCTTAGGTAGTCATTATAGAAAAGTACTTGTCTTTTCTTATGAAGCTTTGGATCAAGCAAAGAATGCTTATCAAAAATTAAAAAATAAGATCAGTAAATTGGATAGAACACCAGACTTACACGAAGGTAAGATTGATTATTATCAAGAAGAGTTTAAGAAAGCACTATCGAATGATTTAAATACTTCTATGATGTTAACGGTACTTTATGATATGTTAAAAGATAAAGAATTAACAGATTTTACTAAGTTATATTTAACAGAAAAATTTGATCAAGTGCTTGGTTTAAACTTAATCCAAGAGGAAAAAGAAGAAGACATAGATATAGAATATATAAATGAGAAAATAAAGGAAAGAAACGAAGCAAAGAAAAATAAAAATTTTGCTCTAGCTGATCAAATTCGTGAAGATTTATTAAAAGAAAATATTCAACTAATCGATACAAGAGAAGGAACAAAATTTGAAATTATAAAAGAGGGTAAGTAAAATGAAAGAAAATAATGCAATTACAAAAAGAGATGTGGATTTTGCAAAATGGTATACCGATGTAGTAAAAGCCGCACATCTTGCTGATTATTCTTCCGTAAAGGGTTGTATTGTTATTGAACCAAATGGTTATGCAATCTGGGAAAAAATGCAAGAAGTATTAGATAAGAAATTTAAGGAATTGGGTTATGTGAAAAGACAAATTCCTCTTTTGATTCCTGAGAATCTATTAAAAAAAGAATCGGAACTT
>CAZWZO010000142.1:0-2856 GCA_964638525.1 uncultured Muribaculaceae bacterium
CATAATAAAAAAAGTCTAACGACTTTTTCCTTCTTTCTCTTTACTTTCACTTTGTTCGTATAAATACTCTAATTTTAAATTTACTTCTTCTTCTAAAATGGATAATTTATTATCAAGTAATTTTAATTTTTCTTCAGATAAATAACTCTTATACTTATTAATAAGTTCCATTCTAAATTTACTAATCTCATTTAATGCCAGACGGTACCCTTCCCCTGTTTCATCGTTTTCTTCATACAAATAAGAGATCAATTTAATTAATTTTTTAAAACGATTGTTTATTTTTTTGGTTATAAGGGTATCAATTAAACTTGGATTAACTATAATCATTTTATTTACATCAATGCAATCCTTAAACGGAGTATTTTTTGGTTTTAAATTATATCCTTCTATCTTATCATACTCAAAATAAGTTACACTTTTATTATCTTTGTCTTTAACAATCAAATACTTGATATCATTTTTTCCCATATAATGGTCCTCCTATTTTAGTAATAAGTCTGGTCTTCTTTCTTTTGTTCTTTTATAACTCTCTTCTTTTCTATATTCTTCTATTTTTTTATGGTCACCACTTAATAGTACATCTGGAACCTTCATTCCTTTATATTCTCTCGGTTTGGTATAGGTAGGATAATCAAGTAAATTGTTATTAAACGATTCATTTAAATGTGAATTTTCTTCAATAACGTGATCTACAAGTCTAATAACGCTATCCGCTACTACCATACTAGGAAGTTCTCCTCCTGTTAAAACATAATCTCCTATACTTACTTCTAAATCAACAATGCTTCTTATTCTTTCATCAAAGCCTTCATAATGTCCACAAAGAAGTATAATATGTTTCTTCTTACTTAATTCGTAAGCCATTTCTTGTTTATATACTTTTCCATCTGGTGTAAGCATAACAACAACGGTTTCTTCTGTTCTTCTTGCTTCTATACAATCAAAAATAGGCTGACAGGTTAAAACCATACCATTTCCTCCACCATAAGGTGTATCATCCACTTTATTATGAGGATCTTTTGAGTAGGTTCTAAAATCAATTATGTTTACTTCTACTAAATTTCTATCTATGGCCCTCTTAATAATCGATTCACTTAAAAATCCATCATACATATGGGGAAACAAAGTTAAAATATCTATTTTCATTTAAAACAATCCTTCTACATATTTAATATTCATTTTTTTCTTTTCGAAGTCTACGCTTTCTATTAATTCAAAAGGCACATAAACTTCTTTTTCTTTATATTCTACTACGATTATCTTTTTTTTCCTAGTTATTTTATAAATATCTTTCACAATTCCCATTTCTTTATTATTATAAAAAACTACTAAATTTTTGTAATCTCGATCTAAATGTTCTTCGTTTTCTAAATTTAACTCTTCTTCTTTAATATATACTTTCTTATTTTTTAAAAACAAAACATCATTTAGACTATTATAATCATCAAGGGTAATCATTTCATATTCCTTATGTCTTCTATAGCTTTTTATTTTATATTCCTTTTGCTCGATAATAACTTTCTTTCCTACTTGAAAAGCTTTTTCTTTATATTCAAAATCACTTTTTATTCTTATTTCCCCTTTTACCCCATGAAAAGAGGTTATTTTTCCTATATAAATCATGCGTCATTTTCTCCATTTAGTTCATAAAGTAAAATACTTGTTGCCACTCCTACGTTTAAGCTATCTACTTTTTCATTCATTTTAATGCATAGCATTCTATCACACAAATCTCTTACTTCTTCACTAATGCCATTTCCTTCATTTCCCATAATAAGAGCATAAGCCTCTCTATCTTTTCCTTTTAATATTTTAGCATTTTCTCCTCTTACTACATCGGTTCCATATACTGGAATATCTTTATCTTTTAATTCTTTTATTAAAGGAAGCAAATCCATCTCTTTAAAATCAATATGAAAGTTCATACCTTGCGCTGCACGAATGGTTTTTGAATTGTACAAATCTACTGTACCCTTACCAAGAATAATCGTGTCAATATTAAACGCGACAGCACTTCGAATGATTGTTCCTAAATTTCCAGGATCTTGAATGGCATCCAATAGTAATAATTTCTTGCCATATTCTTTTTCTACTGGCATTTTACATAAGGCCATAACACTTGGAGCATTTTCCATAGTTGAGATTTTCTCTAAGATTTCTTCGGTAACATAAACTTTATCACAATCAATAGGTAAAGCTTCGTCTCTAGATAAAATCACTTCAATAACCATTCCTGCTTTATAAGCTTCTAATACCAAATGTTGTCCTTCTATAATATATGTTTTTGTTTGTTGTCTGTATTTTCTTTCTTTTAATTTTATATAATTTTTTATTCTTTCATTATCTAAACTTGTTATTATCATGTTCCACCTCTTAAAAATTCTTCATTTCTTTTCTTACTTGTTTGTAATCCTTATAATTTTCTTCTACTAAAGACCAAAACTTACGAGAATGATTGGCATAGATTAAATGAGAAAGTTCATGTACAATCACATAATCTAAATATTTTATATCTCTTTTCATTAGTTCACTATTCAAAGTAATATTTATATCTTTTGTGTTGCATACTCCCCACCTACTACTCATTTTTCTTATCCATAGTGTTGGATAAGGGATTTCTCTTGTAAAGTGTTCATACCAAAAATCAAGTCTTTCTTTAAATAACGTTTTGGCTTCTTTTTTATACCATTTATCTAAATCAATATTTTTATTTATGTATACATTTGATTCTCCTATACTTACTCCAAATTGATCGGTATAAATAATTTCGTATGATTTTCCCAAGTATAGAAATTTTTCTTTTTCATGAGCTTTATGTAACTGTTTTTGTATCATTTTATGAATACTATTGTA
>CAZWZO010000143.1:0-2856 GCA_964638525.1 uncultured Muribaculaceae bacterium
ATTATAATTCTTATTTTTTAGGTGGTAAATCTCCACACTTATTCTACACTAACTTTTACTTTTACCATAACTTGATCATTTTCTATCACTTTATAATCTTCTCTTGTTTTACTTACAATATACTCTACTACTTTTCCTACAGTAGCCTCTTCTTTTAAAACACGAGAATAAGCCTCCTGCATGTATCCACCAACGATTTGATTCATCATTCCTTTTAAATATTCAGATTTTCGATTTAATGTTTCCCCATCTTTGGTGATTTTATTTGCAACAAATACATCGTTGTAAACCTCTATAACAGTCATAATCTCTTGTGAATTTACTTCGTATCCCAAATTATTTTTTAAGTTTTCAATGTAGTATCGAGCCTTTTCTCCCATAATTTTTGGAGTCATATTACAATTAAAATACTCAAGCGTATTTAGTTCATGATTTTTATACTTTTCATCTATCATAACGTATTCAATACTATCAATTCCTATTTTTGTTTTTACATAGGCTTCATCTTCATACTCTCCTCGTAAGATAGGAAGATTTCTTTCTATCGCTTCCTCTCTTCTAGAAAAAGGAAGACCTTCTACAATTTTATCTACTAGAGCATAAAAAGCTATACCTTTTTTAATAAACTTAGCATAGGCTGTATTTCGTTTGTCGGATATCACACAGTCTGGCACGATATGCACATAATCTTTACAATCTAAATCATAGTTCAAAGAAGTGATAACCTCTTCTTTTTTACATTCGCTTGGTGATAAAATACCATGTTTTAAAATACTTTCTAGTTTAAAGAAATCCCAACCAATTCCATGAAGACATCCATGAATATTTTTATCATCGTTTTTATGTAGAGCTTCTTTTTTTACTCTTTCTTCTTTTTCTTCTACTTTTTCTACATGTACATAGTTTTCCACTTTAGGATAAGCATAAACTTGTACCAATTCTTTAGCGGCATGAAAAAGCATTTTTGAATAGTCTAGACGTAAGCAATCTACCTTAAGATAAGCATCATCTGTTTCTAAAAAACGTACCCGATCAAGTGCATCTGCATCTTTCAAAACAGAAGCAAGTTTTCTACATAATTCTTTATCTTCTACTTCGTAGTACTCCATCATATCTTGTAAAACGTCCTGACCATTTTCTCTATAATCTTCCATAGAGTGAAAATCAACAATAGCCTTAATTATACTCATATTATCCTTTTCTTGATAGAAAGAATCATCTTTTAAAATTTTATCTAAATTTCTTGCGGATGCAAAACCATGGGAATTATCTTCATAATCATTAAATCTTCCCGTATCATGGTAACAAGCTCCATCCATAACAATCTTATATTCTCTGTCTGTAAGATTATAATGAAGTGCTAAAATATTTGTAAAGAATAAAACTCTTTCTACATGATTTTGTCCATGAATCAAATTACCAGTTTTACTTTTATAAAGTTCTTTTGTTTTTAATCGGTCTAGCACATCTAAAAAACGACTGTACTTCATCGATTTACTAAGTTGAATCAAAGTAGACAAAGTATACACTTCTTCTAGTTCATGAAAATCCACTTTATACTTATTGCTTAATATATCTTTTAACATCATAATTATCATTCCCTATTTCTTTTTCACTTGCTGCAAGAACATGCGTTTCTTCAAATTCATTTTTTTCTACCAGAAAATTTTCTTTTTCTTTATTCCAGTTTGGATCCGAGTCAACATAGAAAAATTCATCATGATATTTTACACGAAGGGCAGCATGGTTTAACCCATTAATAAACTCTTCTTTACTACTACAATAAATAACTCTACTTTCTACTCCAATCATATGTAAAAGTACATGTAACATATTTGCATACCCTTCACATACTGTTTTTTTGTTTACAATGGCACTATAACTTGTATTTGGTAAGCTCATACGATAACTTTTTTGTTTGTTACTAGATGCTTCATATAAAGAATTGGTATCTCTTTGATTTAAAGTATCATAATCGTACTTAACCTTTTTTCTTGTATAGTCATATAAACTTTTTATTTTTTCTTTGGTGCCCAGTCCTAATTTAATAGCCATTCTAGAGGATAAAATATCCCTTGCTTCTTCATATAGTTTTATAGTCGCACTTGGTCTATATGGCACATAGTAATTATAAATTCCTACCTTTTCTACAAACTCTAAATTCGTAGAAAAATCATTAACCGCCGTTAAATATCTTTCTTTAAATTTATTATCCTTTTTCATCATATCAAAAAACATAGTAATATCCAAATAATTTTTAGAAGCATTTCTTGTATTATTTAAATACAAAACAGGATCAATACTTGGTTCTTTTTTGTTACCATATATTAAAATATTTTCTAAATGTTTTAACTTATCCAACCCAATAATATTACTTAAATTCCTATTGTTGCATAGTTTTATTTTCTTTAGTTTTGTAAGAGAAGAAAGAACAAGGGTTTCTACGTTTGGATCATTTACAATTGTTAATTCTTCTAAAGAAGTCAAATAAGATAAAATAGAAAAATCCGTAATAGAGTTTATTCGAAAAGGATTCACTTCTACAACGGTATCTTGATTCATACTCTTTATTTTTAATTTCTTTAACTTAGGAAGTTTTAACAAATCTTCTAAATTTTCGCTTGCTTCTAAATAAATACAATCTACTAAATCCAACTCTTCTTTAGTGAAAGAAAAATCATAGGAAAAACCATCATGGTCTCTTATTCCCATACAGACAAGTAAATCATAAATTTGACTGGCAACTTCTGGATTTTCTATCTCAATCTTGTCCATTTTTCTTCACCTTCCTTTTATTCTTTTATCTCGTTGTTTTTCGTGCCTTATTATACCACAAATTAAAAAAAAGTAAAGAAA
>CAZWZO010000144.1:0-2838 GCA_964638525.1 uncultured Muribaculaceae bacterium
CTTCTTCTGTTTAGAAAGCGTATTTGATTTTTCTTCTTTTTTCTTTTTATTTAGAAAAAGCATCTTATCGTGTTTTTCCTGAAAAGTTTGGATGAATGGAAATAAGCCAATTACAATTGCCAAAATTCCCATTACTATTTGTAACCAAAACAGTACCTCTCTGTTTAAGTGAAAACCTACTCCAAGCATAGAAAAAAATAAAACAAGGCCTGATAGAGACAAAGTAAAAATCCCAAAAATAAATTTCTTTTTTCTATCATTTAAAAGAGTCATTATACTAATAATAAACAACAAAATCCATAATGAATAAGGACTTACTCCATTTAGAATTCCTAGTACTATGCTAACGGTAGGAATGGACACAGAAAAAACGTCCATTTCTTTTAGTATAGGCATATTATATGTCGTTTTATGTTGTTTTATGTTTAGATTTTGATCTATCTTTTGAATAAGGGTTGATTTAACTGAATCTCCAAAACCAACAAAGTATTCGTCATTAATAACAGTAAACGGTATGCTTCCCTCATCATAATGAAAATACTCGGTTACTTTATTGTACAATTCTCTGTTTTTAGATACTTCATATTCATAAAATACAACCTCATTTTTATATATGCGTTTTAAATCTTTCTTTATAAAATTTCTTTCTCTATGACAGTGTGGACAACTATCACTATAAAATAGATAAAAATGAACTTTTTTATCCTCCTGCACCCCTGTAATAGATAAGAGTGGATCCTTATAAGTATCTTTAGTCTGCGCATATACAGGTTGAAATAAAAAAGATAAAACAAGAAGAATAAGAATTAATATTTTTTTAGCTGTATGCATACATAACACTTCCCTATTTTTCAACTATGTTTTTATTCTTACCTATTGAAAGTAAGTTTTTCGTAATTTTTTTCAAAACTTTTACAAAATTGATCTATATCCTCTTTTGTTGTTTTGTGAGATAAACTAATTCTTATACTACTTTGCGCTCTTTGTTCATCTTTAGTAAGAGCAAGCACAGACATAGAAGCATCACTGGATGCTGCACAAGCTGTTTTTGTAGAAATGTATACTTCATCTTCTTCTAAGGCATGAAGCATGGTTTCTGGTTTTACTCCCAAAACACTAATATTCAAAATATGTGGAACACAAACCGAGTTACTATTTATTTTTACTCGATCAAACTTTTTGAAAAAAACTTGCAACTGTTTATTTAACTCCTCTACATAATCATAGTGTTCTTTTTGATTTTCACAAACTAAGCGTAATGCTTTTGCCATACTAGCAATCAACGCCACAGCAGGTGTACCACTTCTATATATAGTTGTACTTTTTCCACCATGAATGATTGGTTCCAAATCCATTCTTTTATTTTTGATCAAACATCCAATTCCTTTCAACCCATATATTTTATGCGCTGAAAAGCTAATTAAATCTATATTTTTCAAATTAATAGGATATTTACCAATGGCTTGAGTCATATCAACATGGAAAAAACATTTGTCATATGACTTTAATACCTCTCCCACTTCTTCTATTTGCTCTTGAATACCTATTTCACTATTTACGGCTGTGATAGAAACTAAAATTGTATCTTTTCTTATTAATTTTTTTAATTCTTCTATATTGATAAGTCCATTATCAAAAGTAGGAACATATTCTACTTCAAACCCTAATGTTTTTAAATAATCAAGTGGTCCATAAATGCTAGAGTGTTCAAAAGGAGTTGTAATAATATGTTTTCCCCTATTTTGATATTTTAAAGCTACACCCTTAATAGCTAAATTATTTGATTCACTGGATCCGGATGTATAAATAACTTCTTTATCCTTTATAGCAAGCAAAGTTTCTATTTGTTTGGTTGCTTCTTCTATCAATTGGTTTGATCGTACACCAAGTTTGTGTAGAGAATTTGGATTACCAATAAACTCTTTATTTATTTTAATAAAACTTTCTAATACCAAATCATCCACTGGAGTAGTGGCAGAATAATCTAAATACGTCATAAAAATCACCAAGGTTATTATAGCATAATTCCCACATGAAAAAAAGATTATCAAAAGATAGTCTTTTAAGAACGAAAAATAGAATATATTTTACAAAAAAGAGCCTGTAAGAAAGGTGCACGATAAACAGACTTTGGATTTTCTTCTTCTACAGCTAAAATAATCTTTGTCACAATAGAAGTTAAATTTTTCTTTTCTAAGATTGTAACAAGTGCATCCTCAATTTTATAAATTTGTTCTCTTGAGTTTGTGAAAACCTTATCATCTGGAATATAAGAAAGCATATATTGATTAAATCCAGTATGATACAAACCAGGTTCGATTAGAATAAAAGAAATAGAATTATCAAGTAATTTTTCTTCTATTTGTAAGGAAGTCACTAAAGAACGAATGGATGCCTTAGAAGAAGAATAAACACCAAGAAAAGGCACAGGAAAATAAGCTGCCAAAGAAGAAAGAACAATAATGCGTCCTCTTTTATTTTTTCTGAACTTTTTACAAACCTTTTGAATCAGTTCAAAAGAAGAAAAAACGTTTACTTCATATAAATCGCGTACCTTTTCAAAGTTGCTTCCTAATACAGAACCACCCATAGCAGAAGCAGCATTATTAATTAAGCAATCAAAATTTAAATTTAAAAGTTTATTACGATCTTCTTTAGAAGTAATATCAATACAAAGAACTTCTATATTACTAAATTTTAACCGATCGATTAATTTCTTAATCCTTTCCTTTTCCTCTTCTTTGTGAACCGTTAAGTAAACCAAATGATGCCTGTTTGCAAGTGTTATGGCTGTAAGAAGACCAATACCTCCCCCCGCACCTGTTATTAATACTTTCA
>CAZWZO010000145.1:0-2834 GCA_964638525.1 uncultured Muribaculaceae bacterium
ATTGTAACAGAGATTTCTCTTTTTGTATGCTTTCCCCAAACCATTATACACAATCGATAAGCTCTTTTTTCTTGACGTAAAAAAGAAAGTATGCTATAATATAGGCCATTAAGAGGGTAAGGTGAATGTGATGGTTGATATAAAAGAATATGAAGGAATGGTTACGGGACCAGATTTATTTTTGTGCATGTCTTTAGCAACAAATAAATATAATGAGGAATCAATTCAAAATGTCAAACGTAGTTTACACATTAAAGATTATGCAAATGATTTTTACACAGTTAGTACAAAGGTATTTCAATATGTAAATGCATTAGAAAATCATTATTTATCCATAACAGAAAGCAGTCCTAATTTTGCTAGGAGAATTTTTGGGGAAAATGATAAAAATATTTCTAAGTATTTAGAATATGAGAGTTTGGTAATTAACTTAAATAAAAGTAAACATGAATACGTGGAAAAGATGAGTCAAGAAAACTTGGAAAGGTTTTCAAATAGTTTAATAGAATTTTATGGCAAAGTAAGAAAAGATTTTTATATAAATAATAGTATTGAAACAGAAGAATCAACAATTTTTGCATTACTTTATCCTTTAATTCATGCAGGACAAAGAGTAGGGGATTTCTATAAAAAAGAAGCGTCGAAAGAAAAAAATCCATGGCCAATTCAGCTTGATGAAAAGCAGAAAAAAGAATTGGATTCGAAAATGGAATTGAAAATACTATCTTCTATTGATAAAAATTTCCAAGTTATGGAATTATCAGAAAAAAAAGGAAAAGTCAATAAAAAATAAAAATAGTTGACAAAATTATACAAAAGTAGTATAATATAGTCATCTTGAAGGTACAGGGGTTAGCTAGACAAGATTATTACTGAATAAATAATCAAAGTAAAGTGAAGAGAAGTGGGGTTGAATATTATGAAACAAACGTATATATTTGAGTATTTGAATGAAAACGATTTTAGAAAGAAAGAAAGATCAGTAAGAAAGTATAACATGCTTGCATACAAAAAAATGACATTTGAGTATTATCCAGAAATTCGTAATGGTAATTTTTTAGGTCAAGTTGTTAGTGAAAATAAAAAAGAAAAAACAAAGGATTATGAATTGAAATTACCTACAGATGTCATGTTTGCAAAAGTGCATGGAGAAATGATATTACATTATACAGTGTATACAGATAAGCATATTGTATTATTAACAAATATTACACCAGAAGAAATTTTAGAAGAAGGACATCGTGCTGAGCTTACAACGTATAAAGGTGTTATGGTTTCGAAAACACATTCTGAGAAAGATATGTTTAAAATTAACTTATTAAATATGTTGCAAAAATAATAGGACTTGGTTCTATTTTTTTTATAAAAGTACAAAAAGGACTTGCCTAAACCGTCCGGTTATGATATTATTATTAAGTAACCAGTTGGACCCTTAGCTCAGTTGGTTAGAGCATCCGGCTCATAACCGGGCGGTCATAGGTTCAAGTCCTATAGGGTCCACCACTATATATGCGGGTATGGCGGAATTGGCAGACGCACTAGACTTAGGATCTAGCGGGGCAACCCTTGCAGGGTCAACTCCTGTTACCCGCACCAATTTAGAATTAAAGAGGCAATCATTTTGATTGATTTTTTTTGTTGTAGACATCTTTCAGTTTATTTGGATGTCTATATTAAAATAATTAAAAGCCAATTATTTCAATAAAGAAGAATTAAATTGGATATTTTAGTTTCAAGAATGTAAATAACTCTTGTAAGTTTTTATGAACATGAGATAAAGCAATTCTATGATATTTGACTTCAGATATTTATTTGCATAAAACTACAAGTTTTTGGCAAAAACAAGTCCTAAATTATAAATGTAGACAATATTAAAAATACTTGCCTCCTTTCATATATAAATATATATTTTACGTAATTAAACACTTTATTATATTTTCTATATTTAATACATATACAACATCATAAAATATGATATAATTATAAATGAAGTTAGGAGAAAAATAATGAAGAAAAGTAATAAAGGGTTAATTGGGCTAGTTGTAATTTTAATAATAATGGTATTAGGACTTGGAGGATATATCGTTTATGATAAAGTATTGAATGGTGCCAAAGAAAATAAAAAAATATTTACATCAAGCGATAATAATGAGATTGTAGGAATATTACAGGATAATAATATAATAAATAAGAATATAGAATTAATTGATACAGTTGAAGAAATAGATTCTGGAGTTATACCTCATAGATATAAATATTATATTTATCAAGATAATAATGATAATATAATAGCAATTTATTATAAAACTAATACTATTACAAAAGATAATTTCACGATTGAAATATATAGTGATGTAGTCATTGATGAAAATATAGAATATATATATGGTGATACTGGTAAATATGGACTTTTTTATATTTACAAAGATGGTAATGTATCAGAATCAAATAAATATGGATTTGGAAATAGAAAAACATATACTATTATAAAAAATGACAAAGGATATTCTGTTAAAAAAGCATATTAAAAAATATAGGTTGAAATGTATTATATTTTTGTTAATACACAATAGTGATTGATAATTATATATCCATTCGTATATATTGTCTTCGAGTTGTAGCCTCATGCGCTTAAGGCACATATGAAAATAAGCCTCTTGATATACAAGGGTTTTATTATTTTTTTAATTATTTCAGGATTTGTCTACCTAATCTTAACTAATAAAAAAAATGCTATTGCTAGTTTTTTATTCAATATGTTCTTTAGCGTCATTTAGATTTTTAACACTATAGAAATAATACTTTCCATCGCGTGCTTTTTGAAAAGTAAATTG
>CAZWZO010000146.1:0-2821 GCA_964638525.1 uncultured Muribaculaceae bacterium
ATTTTCTTTTGTCAGTGCTTTTACTTCCCCTATTCTCATTCCAGTAAGACAGGACAATTTGCACATCATTTTTATATCGTTGTTCTTCCATTGTGCATTAAAAAGTTTTCTTATTTCTTCTGTGGTAAATGTTCGCTTTTCCTTCTTCTCGGTGGCAAACCTTTTTACTCTCTGGCAAGGATTGTATTTTATTAAATCCTTAAACATCGCCTCAGTAAGAATGGCATTTAGTGTTTTAAGATAGTTATTTATTGTATCTGCACAAACCCCTTTAATTGACAGCATCCACGAACGGATTAATTGTGGTGTTATCTCAGTTAATAGATAATCTGCAAAATATGGCATAATCCTTTTATTTAGCATTATTTCTCTGTTTCTTCTTATAGGTTCTCTAAAACTCCTATTTCCTACCCTTTTACTCTTTACATACTCGCCATCTGGGGCGAAAAAATCTTTTGCAAAATCTCTAAAATATATGCCCTTTATCTCTTGTTGATGCAATGCTCCACTGTCCCTTAATCTCAAACAATAATTTAATGCCTCTGCTTTTGTCTTTTCTCCAGTTGACCTAAAAACTCTCTTGCCGTTTATATAGGTCGTGTAGTAATAACACTTTTTATCTGCCCTTTTATATATGCTAAATTCTCTTCTCATACTCTTATTTTGTTGTTTTTCTGTTGTATATCAAAATTAATAAATCTGTAATTTATTGAAAAATAATGAATTAAAAATACCCATTTAATCCCGTCTAAATTAGTAATAGCATAGCAATAAATTACACTATTTGCTATTTAATTATTTATTTTTCAATGCTTTACAATTCTTAAAAATATATTAAAAAGTTAAAAAAGTGTCAAATAATGGAATATAAATAAAAAAATTTGTTGTATTTTTGTTGTATCTTTTCTAGGTAAAATAGTAAGTTCTTATATATTCTTTCGCTTGGACCAATAACTTATTCAATTCTTCTGCTTTCTTTTTATGTTCTTCATCATCATAAATCCATTGCATTATTTTTTCTCTTGCTAAATCACAAGTTAAAATTTCATCTTCAAAAGAAATAAGTGGCAAACTCTCATCTATGCCGTTCTCTGCTTTGTCATCTAAGAATTTATATTTTAAACTCCTATATAAATAAGTTTTATCTCTTCTTATTTCAATTGGAATATTGCACCATAACTCGTTTAGTGTTGTCTTTTTCTCTTCTTTGTCTTTCCAGAAAAGTTCCCCACTCTCATCTATATCAATCTGTTTATTTTCTTTTGCATCTCTTAGGAAATTCTCTTCTAACTCTTTTTGCTCTATACTTCCTAAATATTCTCTGTTCTCTTCTTTCTCTTGTGTAAAAATAACATTATTAAATTTGTCTTTGTAATAATAAATAATCATATCTAACTCGTGCATTTTCCTAAAACAATAAACTTAATAGAGTAGTAATTGCTACTCGTGACTATACTATCGCCGTTGATAGAAAAATAACTATTACTTTGAAAGGTTGATGTTCCATCAAAAATTAAACTCATAGTTCCCAACCTATCCATTGTCCCTCCACATGTTGCATCTCTAACGGCGAGAATAGGTATTGCTTGAAAGGGAATATCTTTATTAAAGTTTGCCGTGGAGGGAATATAAACTCTAAAAGAATTATCTGTTAAAGTTGTCCCTGCTCCTATTGGTCCATTTCCTATTAAATAAGCATATGCATTATTATCTCCATCATAGAATTTCACACCATACCAGTAAATATTTGTAGTCGTTGCCGTGGTGCTTGTTCCACTTGTATTTGTGTATCTATACATGGTCGTTGATGCATTGTTGATTATCTGCTTTATATATGTATTTCCTTTTGGATTTAATATATTGCTAATATATGCATTTGCCCATACATTACTACTTGAACCTAAATTGAGAGTTCCACTTGGTAAAATGTTGCTTGTAAAGTAATTTACATTTAAGTTTTTGACATATGCATTATTCCATTTGTTGCTTGAACTTCCAAGGTTGTAAGTTTCTGTCTTGTTAGGATAGACATTTGAAAAATAAGCATCTGTATTTACTTTTAGAGAACCACTCCCTCCACTTATTGCATTGATGGTAATATTGCCGTTTATTGTGGTCGTGCCGTTTAATGTGCTTGTCTTGTTAACTAGCAAATTATTAAAGTTGCCGTTCTCTTGTGTAATTCCTAATGCTATCTGATCGTTTATTGTCTGTGCTATCTTCTCGGTGGTCGTGCATATTTGCCAACTTGTTGCCAAGCTCGGTTGGTCTTTGTCTATTAACTCATAGACACCCCCGAAGGTAAAACCTGAAATAGTGGAAGATTTGCATAAAAAGAAATCGCCGTTTATTAAAGTGTCTGCTATGCCATCGTGTGAGTATTCGGTCGGCACATAATTAAGACACCCTAAATAAACATAATTTGCCGTTCCTATTATCTGCTTTTTAAGTGTTGTTGTTGCATCTGCTATTATTACATTGTCTTTTTTTACATATGCTCTTATTACTACTTGCTCGGTCATACCACTTGCAAATAAAGGTGTGTCTAAAACTTTTATGTTGAGTTGTGAACCATCTTTTATTGTTATGCCACTACCACTTGCTATTTCATATTTTACTTGTGATATATCTTCGTAGTTGCAAGTTAGAGTAATTATTTTTGCTATCTTCAAACCCCTTGCTGTCCAAGTGGCATATTCGCTGGATAGGTAAATACTTAGTCCACTGATGGTCTCTTGTTTGCTTTCTTCTCCCACCTTGCTAATTAAATATGGCGTGTTTCTGATAGTTGAACCATCTAAGAGTGTATATTTTACTCTCG